>CAZXLU010000001.1:0-57134 GCA_964641875.1 Candidatus Woesearchaeota archaeon
ACATAATTATAAGCTCCGGAAGGCAAAGCTATAGATTGAGTATTTGCAAAGTAAGTAAATGGAGAATTTTGAACTGTTAATGTGGAATAAGTTCCATTGTCATACTCTAAAGATAAATTAACCTTTCCAGTAAAACCTCCTACATTTATGTAAGAAGGCAGATTATCAGAATAATTTGCATACTCATATGCTAATGCAACATTGGATGAATTTGTATAAAGTGCAAGGTTGGACAGACCAAAAGACTCATTTTCTGTTAGCATTGTATTTGCACCACAAGATGTTAAGTCTTGTCCTGCTAGAAGTTTTCCGCCGTATAATGAACTTTGATATATTATTATTATACCATTAGATATGTTTATAGTGTAGTTTTCAAATGTAGTGAAAGTTAACAAAGGCAAGTACTGTATTGTACTAAAACCATTTGAAGAAGCAAGAGAATTTATAGAATCGGCTATTTCATAGCAAATACTATTCATCTTTGAAATAGTAGGATTACCTGCTGAGATGTGAGCGAAGAAGACGGCTATGAAAGCTATTAAAGCCAATACAAATGCTACGTCTATAATAAACTCGAAAGAGAACTGTCCTTTCATAACTAAATAAAAAACAAATAATATTTATACTATTTATTATCTAATTAAAGTGTGGGGGAAAGAAAACTTGAGGAATTGCTTATAGAGAACACAATAGATAATAATCCTTCCATACTACATAAATTAATGCAAATTGCTACATACTCATATATAGAAAAGAGATTTGACATTCGTTATGCCGATGGTGAACATCCTTTGTATATATATAGGAAGAGAAAGAATTACTCGCAAAATAATGGGAAAAATGAAAAAACTAAAGTAGAAGTATGGAATGCAGACCTTTTACTGTTATATGAAGACAACGGGAAAAAAGTGTGTGAGGTTGTAGAGATAGAGACAATAAAAGCAGATGATCTTCTACATCACAGAAAAAAGAATATAATTAAAAAGATAAAGACTGTTGAAAGAGCGTATAATGCATTAGAAATGAATAAAACGCTTCAAAACGTAGATGAAATACGCTTTTCTCTTTCTTTAAATGCTGCCCATCTTACTGAAACTGAAAGATATAGAATAGCAAAGCATATAAGTAAAAGCATAATTGAAGAAAGAAACAGTGATTATAAAGAAGAAAAAATATCTCTTTATAAGATATACCTGCTTAAAGATAATATCTGGGAATACTGCCCAGAAAGTTCTGAGAAGGATTTTTTAATTAATTATAATAATACAAAAAGAAAAAACAGTTGGAAAATGCCATTGAAAAGTGTAATGAAGGATTTATATTATAATTTAAAAGACAATGGGAAAGTTAAGCAACTTTATGAAAGACATTACTTTAAAAAATAGTAAAAACCTTTAAAAGGTAGGATACATTAAAGATTAATAAAAAAGCATATTAGATGTTCTTTATGGGCATAAGAAATAAGATAAGCAAGAAAATAGATGATATAGTTGAATATTATCTAAAAAACTACAAGAAGATGGTGTTTATACCAATAATACTGGTAATATTCTTCCTATCTTTTATAGGCTATTACTATAACGTACATGGTGAGCTTCTAAATGAAGGCATATCTTTAACAGGGGGTACAAATATCCTTATAAATACTAATCAAAGTATTTCGCCTACAACTTTAGCAAGTAATTTAGGTACAAAACTCGGTCAACCTGTAACCGTAAGCGTTGTGAGGGCGCCTTTTTCAAATACTATAACAGGTTATTCTATAACGGTCGGAAAGAACGTAAACACTACATTATTGCAACAGTATATATCCAAAATAACTAAAATACCTATAAATTCTAAGGATTCGAGTGTTACTTTTGTAAGTGCAACTTTAGCACAAAGCTCATTATACAGCTCGGCAATATTGCTTTTAATAGCGTTCATACTTGTAGCAGCTGTTTCTCTGTTTTACTTTAGAAGTTTATGGCAAGCGTTTTCAAACGTGATAAGTATAATAAGCGATATAATAAACATAGTTGGAGTACTAGACATAATAGGTTTTTCGTTTTCAACGGCTTCAATAGCAGGTATATTAATGATAATGGGCTATTCTGCTGACAGGAACATAATACTTGCAACAAATATACTTAAAAGAAGCGAGGCCAGCATGCACTACCGCCTAGCAAAGACAATAAAGACTTCTCTTACAATGGATGCGGCTGCACTAGTAACCTTCATAACCTTATTTTTAGGAACTGCAAATACTACATTACATGAAATAGCCATAATCCTTATAATAGGAGTAATATTTGATGATTTCACTGTATGGATCTTAAACGGATCTACTCAGCTTTACGGCCTAAAGTACAAAGAAGTAGAAAAGCAAGCAAGTAAGGTTTAATATGGCAAAATCAATATTTTATGACTGGAGGATAATTTTGATGATTCTTCTTGCAGTAGTATCCTTCCTAGCTATACAGCCAAATATATCCAATGTAAACGGGGCACAAGTGATTTATATGCCTGTAAACTCATACATTGGAAATTTAAGTGCTAAGGGAGTTATAGGTTTAAAAGCCGGATCAATAATAACTGCTGTGGATGGAGTACCTGTCCATAACATACAACAATTTTACACTCAATTAAACAAAAGTGCAATAGTTAATTCCTCTCTTAGGATAACATATGAAAACGAGATTTTTCCCTATATATATAAGAGCAATACAACTAATATCTTCGTTGAACCCAACACTACTTTTAATTCCTCAACGATAGAAACACAGAATGTGCCTTTTACGCACCTTAACTATGGTTTAGACATAATAGGAGGAACACAAATAGAAGTAGTACCAAATTCAACTAGCTATAATTCAACTTTATTAAATAACTTAGAAACAACACTTTCAAAAAGATTAGATGTATACGGGATAAGTGGTACCACCATAAATATAGTGCAGGCTTTATCCGGCAAGTCATTTATAATGATAAGTATGCCAAAAGTTGGCGAAAGCCAGGCCTTATCCTTAATACAAAATCAAGGAAAATTCTATGCAACTATTGGCAATTTCACTGTTTTCAACAGCAGCAATGCAAGTGAAAGCATACTTGATGTTTGCCTTTCTTCTGGCTGTCCATTTGGAGTATATCAAACACCAAGCGCTTCTAACGGTTATTCATTTCAATTTGGTATACAATTAGCCAGTGGAGCGGCGAAAAACTTTGAGAAAGCGGTTAAAACGTTAGTGCCGTCTACTACAAATCCAGGTTACTTCAATAAGAGGATTCATTTGTACCTTAATGGAGTTCAGCAGGGCCAGCCTCTCTTGATATCAACAAATATCCTAACAAATTTCAATGGGGCCATAACCATTGAAGGCTCTGGGGCAGATGCCCAGCAAGCGGATTTAGACATGAAAACTTTGCAAGCTATAATGCAATCTGGCAGTCTACCAGTTCCTTTGAAGATAGTATCCATAAGCTCTATCTCTCCAACATCAGGTAGTCAATTTATAAGTCAAATTTATATCCTTCTTTTAATAGCATTCATAGTCGTGAGCATAGTTATATTCTTGAGATATAGGGATTATAAGATATCTTCTTTGATACTTCTTACAAGTATAACGGAGATATTTATTGTCATAGGCATAGCTGCTGCTATACATTGGACTATTGATATTCCAAGTATGGCAGGTATAATCGCTAGTATAGGAATATCCGTTGACGACCAGATAATAATAACTGATGAGATGCGCAGAGGTTTATCACAGGCAGAGTATGCAGTTACAAAGAAGAGAATAAGCCGTGCATTCTTCATAATATTCGTTTCATTCTTTTCGTTTGCAGCAATAATGTTCCCACTGTTATTCTCAACTGCAAGCCTATTTGCAGGATTTGCTCTTACAACTATATTAGCATCTTTAGTTGGTTTATTAGTTACTAGACCAGCATATGCTAGAATTATAGCAAGGTTGGAGGGCTGAATGGAAGAGTATAGATTTGATCCGATAGACCTTACATTTTCACTTGTTAGCAATGAAAAAGAGGATTGCAAAGAATGTTTATACAAAAAAGATGAAATAAAAACAATTGAATTTAGAAATGGATACTTAAAGATATACGAAATAAAAGATAGGTTACAGCCATCAAAATACGAATTAACTGGAGATTTCTTCAAGAAATCAAATGCCCATGGATATGAAGAAATAATAGTTGAAAACGATAAACACTCTTCCAATTTTAGAAGTTATTCAGCGGACGACATAGAAAAGCTCCTTTTAATAATAAGCCAAAGAATAGAAGAAATTAAAGGATATGATGTAGGAGAGAACGTGTCTATAAGCAGATACATAAATGGACATGATTATTGGGATGTGGTTTTAATGCCAATACCTAGACATACCATAGATAAATGTTTTGTATGTCAGGATATAAAAAACGTGGGGAACAGGGAGGTATTCAAAACTGAAAACATAATTGCATACATACCTTTTTCACCGAATAGAAATGAGATAGTTAATATTACAACAAATAAGCATGTAAGCATAGAACAGTTGGATAGCGTAATCGCATTTGACATTGCCAATTTGATAATAAAAATAATAAAGAGAATAAAAAACGAATTAACAATAAACATAATTCAATCTGGCACTAACCATTTTTACATTTCTATATTTGCAGGGAACATTGATCCAATAGAAGCTATTGGTGTGAAAAGAATAAAATATTCGCCAGAAGAAACTGCAAAGAAACTTAGTGAAGAATTAAACAATGGAATTTAATGTAAATACACTAAAAACAATGACAGTCGTAATAATTCTACTTGCTGCATTTGCAGCAATAATATATTCTTATCCTTTAAGACCATTTGTTTTTTCACACGCTACAAATAATAATTCATCAAACATAACTAACTCTGTAAAACTGTCAAATTTCCTAGCTAGATACAATATAAATTTAAGTAAGCTAAGCGACAAAGATCTTTACTACTTTTATGGTGGATTACAAAATAATTCAATAATAGTAGGTTGCAATTATGAGCTTTATCCTTCAATTCCTTCTGGGCAGATACCATCAAATAGCCTTCAAAAGGAATATGAAAATATTTTAAAGGATATCGCTGCAAGCTCGATATGTTCTGTAAATAATTACACGAATTGCAATAATTATGATGAGAACCTTAGTTCATTTATAGAAAAGAGTATGAATTCTACACAAATAGGGGAACTTTTTAACTATACATATGCACAGATCAAAGGTTATTACAGTGAAATAAACGCTTCTGGACTAAAAAACAATACAATAGTTCTACCATTAAAATATGACATTAAACTGTTCAATTCAAGTAAAAACACTTCTATGGAAGTAAATGCAATTGTTAAAATGAAGCAAATGCCAATTAATATAGTATTCTATAATAATGGAAGCATCTTTGATTATAAAAAAGAAGTCGGGGTATACGGCCCTTTTCAATTTCCAGTATACAGACTTATAAACGCCAGTAGCTGCAGCCCTTCCACTATATTTAATATTGTAGTTAATCCACGGTCTTTTTCCTCAAAAACTTACACAAGCCTATATAAAAGTTTGGGCAATTATACAAACATATGTATAATAACAGGTTCAAACAACTGCAATTCGACTGAAATGAGAAATTTGAACATGTCTTTCTATGCTAACTAAAAAAAATTATTATGTGTATTTTATAATTATTACACTTATAGTATTAACTGGTTTGTTTTTTTATTATCAAAATTACTCGCTACAAAAAACATATGAATTCCACAGAATAAATTTAAACATGTCGGGCATGTGTTCTCCTGGAAAACCGGCTTTTGTGATTTATTACGCTGATAATTGCAAAACGTGTACGTCTACATTAAATTCCTTCAAAAACGTGACATCGCTATTCGGACTCTGGGGGAATAACACATTCTATAGTGGATATTTCTGTGCATGGACATTTAACATTTCGAGTTACAATGAAAACCTGTCAAATGTACCTTATACAGCCATATCCCTTTATAATTCTGTAGGAAAAAATTTAGTACCTATGATCATTTTCAATGGAGAATACTATAAAATAGGTGGGTTCAAAAACAATGAAACAGCGTATTATGATATACTGCACTATATATGCATATCTACAAACAACTCAGAACCGCAATGCAGCTAATATGGTAAGAAAATTAAATCAAGAATTGATGGATGAAATAATAAATGAACTATCGCATGGAGATAAGACAGGATATGAGATATATAAGGAGTTAAAAAGAAAAGGATTAAAGGTATCAAGCAGGCTTGTTTACCATTATCTATATGTAGCACTTAAGAATGACAGGGTAAAGATGGAAACTAAGAATGAAATAGGAAATTTTAGTTGGGGAACAACTACTAGAAAGAAGTATTATAAGCTTAAATAATCCCTATATCTAAGCCGGCTTTTACTATTGATATCATCGCTCCCGGACGACGTTCTTCCAATTTTAGAATAAAACTAAGGATAGCATTTTCCATACCTTTCCTTTCTCTTTTTCCAATATCCCTTCTCTTTAACAAAAAAAATGAATAAATCTCATTTTCTGAAATATTAAATAAAGGACTAAAAAACCCGTCACCCTTTACCTTCAACCCTTTATTTTCAGAAAAAAGAAAAAATTTCATTACTTCGATGGCAAAGTCCTCTAAGGTGTATGACTTAAGCTTTATTTCTTCATTATATTTATTATCTACAAATAAAAAGCTGAGAAAAGCATAACCATATTTATTTTCTCTCATAACTTTAAAAGTTTTACCTCTTAAGCCGTTAGAGATTATATTACTTCTAACTCTCCTTATAAGCATCCTTTCAAAATGTTTTTTGCACAAGTGTTGTTTTAGATAATTAGAATAAAATACGGATTTCCTACCACAGATAGCACAGTTATTGATTTTATCCATAAATATTAAAATGCACATATCTAATATATCTAATATGGTTGCGAAAATTATAGTTATAATGAGCCCAAAGGGAGGAGTTGGGAAGACTACTATATCTGTTAATTTGGCGACTGCTTTGTCTGAACTTGGTAAAAAAACACTGTTGATAGATGCAAATCTAGAAACGCCACATGTTGCAGTTTATTATGGTTTCGTGGGATTCAAGTATTCTTTCGAAGATCTGCTTGAGGGTAAAGCTAAAATTGAAGATGTAATATATAAAGGAGAAAACGAAAATTTTCACTTATTACCTGCAAGAGTTTTGAAAGATAGTAACAAAGTTATAAACAAATTAGTAAATATAAATTCCTATATAAAAGAAGTAAACGAAAGGTATGATTTCATAATAATAGATTCAAAACCTTCTTATAATATAGACTTCATAAAATTGATAAACGCTGCCAACAGTTTAATAGTAAGTAATCTTGAGATAACTTCGATTATAGAAGCGAAAAAATTAAAAGAAAAACTTGATGAATTTAATATAAATGTGATAGGGTTAATTCTAAATAAATTTAACTATCATATAACTGAGCAGATAACAGAAAATGAGGCGGCAGATATAACAAATATAAAAAACGTATGGAAAGTTAGAGAAGACAACATAGTTTATAGATCTCTTAAATATGGCGTGCCTGTTATTATATCTGCACCAAAGAGCTGGATCTCTAAGGATATAGTAAAAATTGCTAAAGATTTAATTAAACTATGAGATATAGGATAGTAAAATGCCCAAAATGTGGAAAATATAGAAAAACTTCTTCTATTAAGAACGTAAAATGCTTTTTCTGCGGACATATATTTAATGCAAGATCGCATATAGTAAGCGAAAAAACGTATAAAAATGCTGTAAATAAAGAAGTCAAATTTAGATGATGCCTTGGTAGCTCAACGGCAGAGCATCTGCTTCGTAAGCAGGAGGTTGTGGGTTCGAAACCCACCCAAGGCTGAGGAGAACATAATTATATATTCTTTACAAAATATAAAAAATTGTGAAAGGCCAACAAAACCTTGAATTATTGCTTGTATTCAGCATAGCTATTGCAATAATAGCCAGCATATTCATAGTGATATTCTCTTTCTTTCCTGGATTAACAAGTTCAACCACTGTGCCTAGCTATTCTGGTTTTTCTGGTTTTTCTCTAAAACAAGTGTACCTCCCATCGAAATCATTGTACAACATTGAATTACAAAACATGCTTAATGAGAATATAAAAATTGATAAGATATCTCTTATAGTCAATGGTGTTAACTATACAAATTTTGTATGCTCAAAAACATATTTACAAGCCTTACAAACAACGGAATGTAATTTATCTGAAAACTTTGGAAATTCGTTCACAGGTACAGGGTATATATACTACACACCCACGAATATATCCTTCTCTCCAACAATTGCATCGGGTGGTAATGTAATAAATTGATAGAGTTAGATATTTATACTTATAAATTTTTTAAATATGAATTATGGGAGCATCCAAATACATACATGCAAATGAAATTGCAATTTATAAGAATGAAGACAGGAAGAAGGAATTGCTTAAAGAAGTAAGGAACAAACCGATTATATTTAGAGTAGAGAAACCTACAAAATTAACAAGAGCAAAGGCCTTAGGGTATCATGCTAAACAAGGATACATAATAGTTAGGGTCAAAGTAAACAAAGGTGATTTTAGAAGGCCCAGACCAAACCATGCAAGAAGGCCCAGTAAAAGCGGGATATACTACAAATTGGCAGTTAGTAAAGAGGATATAGCAAAAAATAGAGCTGCAAAAGTTTATAGAAATATGAACGTTCTGGGGGCTTATTTTTTAATAGAAGATGGGAAAAGTAAGTGGTTTGAGGTTATTCTATTAGATAAGAAAAAAGTAGTTTAACTGGTAAAACACTAATAAAATAACATAAAAACAATTTAAATCCTGATAGGTTAAAGATTAAATGGATGTAGAACAATTCTTTTTCTTTGAGATATTGATAGGTATAGTTATAGCTTTAACCATGTTTTTCCTTTTTTATAATAACTACTCATCTATATTTCCAATAGGTTGTGATTCATCCACTAACATATTACAAAATCAATTCACAAGCGCGGAATATGGTTATGCAAACAGGATGGAAGGAACTCCCTTATTTAGATGCTATGATGTAAATGCATGTTTTAATGCAGCTACGGCACAACAAACTTGTATAAGACATTGGTGTTATTATTACCATTATGTTGATGGAAAGGGTAATCAACGAGCTGTGCAAAATTGTATAGCTGCACCCAACTCTACAATAACAAATGCATGCAGTGCGGTCTCCCCCACTAATACAGCGGATTTAGAAAGCTGTGCTGATAGCACTATTGTTGCTAATAATGCAACAGATATACAAAATTGTGCTATAAATGTGCCTTCATGCATATCTGGTGACGGGCCTTACTGTCCTCCGTGCGTTGGACAATGATATGAACAAAAAAGCTAGTGTAGAATGGAGACTTATATGGATAATATTGATAATAATTACCGCTTTGGCTGCTATAGCTTTAATAGTCTTTTTATTTTATGCAAGTTCCCACAGCACATCCCCTTTTTCCTATTTTGGTAATCTATTAGGAGGTGGCTCGTAATGGAAGAGGGAATACTACTTACAATAGTATTTGTAATATTCGTTATAGTAGCTGGCATAATTCTTTCAGTTGTTTCATTCTCCATAATAACCTCATTTGGGACTTTGAATTTTGGTATAAGCTGTTTCACCGCATTTACACAATATAAAATAGTAAATTCTTTCCTCGCACCTTTTACATCAGTAACATCTCTGTTTGGTTTTTCCAATATAGTTGTAAGCCCAACGCAATCTATACAGGTGGAAAGAGACTGTTTGCAAAGTGCAAATATAAATGAAAAATCAGTTTCTGGTTTTTCTTCTCAATTTTATACAGAGGCTTCATCATGTTTTAGCCTTTTCTCTGGAGGCAATGCAGCTGTTGGCTCTGAGATAATATCTCCAAAAAACATGAACCAGATGTTTAATTGCTATCAAGGATCAATAATAAACCAAAACAAAAATATAAATTATTCATCAATAATAAGTTATATTGATAGCAACTATAATGGTAGTTACCCTTTACAGATTGTATTTATAACAAACGGGAGTAATGGCAAAGCACAGTATGTCTCCCCAACAGACAGACTATTAAATAGCACTTATTTGATTTCATATTTTGGATATCCGAATTCTGGGACAAAAAACTGTGAAATAAGTTTTTCTGATCAATGTAAATATGTTTCAAAATACGATCAGCCAATAATAAATAATCCTGCAGTGTGCGATTATTCAAATGAGACCATAAACCAAACTAAAGAAACTGTAAGCTCCCTAAGCAATGGTAACCCATCAAATAATATAATAAATGAAACTTCTGGCTGCAATTACTACGTTCCTCTATGTGGACAATTAAGTAACTATATGATTTATAGCCAGAGCAGAGTTTTTGTATGTATACCACAAAGTTAAATAAAAAACATTATTTATCTTAAAAATTACATAAAATTGAATGGCAGAAACACCTGGAGAGAGTTTCATATTTATCGTATTAGCGGTGATATTCATAATAGTAATCATAGCAATAGCCGGTTATTTATTACTTGTTGGAGTAAACCTTTCAAATAGCGGAATATGTTATGTTAGCTCTGAATTTACAAATTTCTATTATAATGGTTTGTGCGTATCGAATTTCTTCTGTTTAAGCAGTACACTTAAAGCTTTAGGAGTGGCCCCTCCACTTTTTGGATGTACAACTTCAACTAGCGCTTACGGACCAGGAGCTTCGCCATCCCAAGCATTTTCATCAATATCCACTCAACTTACCTCCTGTTGGAATGAGTATGGTGCAAACCAAGGATTAACTGTATTGCCTGACGGCCCAGCAACATGCGGAGTAACAGATATAAACATCAATCAAAATATAACGATAAATAACCTTACACAGTACTTAGAAAGCAACGCTTATACCACTGAAATAAGCTGTTTAAACCATACTGCAGCACAATCTTGTGCTGACCCACTCTCTTCATCAAATCCGAATGGATTTACTTGTGATTTAAATAACCCAAGCGTTTGCGAAGCCCCATCATCAAATTACTTTAAATGTAGCAGCACCTCTGGTTATTCATTCAGCAATGGATATTCAAAGACTTACATTAATTTAACAGGCAGCAAGCCACCGACTGCTGCATTAAATCTAACAAGTGACCTTTGCGAAGCTTCCCAAGGTTGCTCATTTAATACTACATTAGATACTTGTTCAACACCAAGTGGTAATACCGCAGTGTGTACAGATTTATATAAAAATTTCTGTAATGGAAATAATTGCACGGTTGGGTTCGATAAAACCACTAAATCTTACGAATCACCGCCAGCATGTACATTGACAGAGCCAGTAAAAAGTACATCGATAATAAATGTTTCGTATGCAGATTATCTGAAACCAGGCGACAACCTCATATTTAGCTACAAAAACCTAAGTAATAGTAGCACTAGTGGATTTGTACCTCCAAACAGCAGCAAATCAATAAATAAGGCACAAATCTACATTGTTTATTTAAATTCCTTAGTTGGGACGAGATTTCCACCTCACAGTATAAGCCTGCCAAGCGTATGTGAACCTGCGACTTTCCTAAATAATTATCCTACGGCAGGAATTGAATATGAATGTAGCAGAGCTGTTGTATCGGCTATAGGAGCGAAATTAGTGTCCCCTACAAACCCAGGCATAATTGTAGGAACGGCTCTGGCTGGTTTTACTGGAGCGGAATGCTTAAATAATACCTTATGTAAGGAGGATATTGCTCCAAATGCATTGGATTACACTGGAAAATTAGCTTACGCATCATTCCGTGCTACTGGTTTAGAACAGTGTGCACAGTCTCTTTTCTATTATTTTACTGCGTCATTGCCAAAGACAATTGGAATATCAAAACCTAACTTTTTAGGTAGAAATGTGATTTATGTATGTGCTGTAACAAAGTAAAAGGAGCAAGTGGCATAGAGTATTTTATAGTTATAATCTTATTAATATCATTTTTGATAATAGGAGTTGTAATAGCCAGTTCAGTATTTCACTTTGCTATTTTTCCGGCGGGTAGGATATCATCAAGTAGCGGCTCGCCATTGCCATGCAGTATAAATGTAACTAATGTAAGCAACGCAAATAATCCAAATACCTTCAAAATAGAGGTATCTGATGGTAGTCTAGGATTAGTATATAAAATTTATATGAATAACGTTAATTCTAGCAATCCATCAAATATCAAGGCTGTTGGTAATTACACAGTTGGTATAAACTCTTTTTCAAAGTCTTTTCAAATAAAGAACCCTGGGATAAACACTATAATAATAGGAAATACTACTGGCAGCAATGTGAGCATAGACGGCGTTAAATACACGGCTGGAGGGCAATGCGAAAGTGAGATATACTCAACTTAAAAGAATGGATTTAATGTTCCATCTTGTGCTATAGTTTCTGGGTTATCTTTTATTTTTTTTATTATTCTCTTCATGCTTCTTTCCCTTTTCTTTGAAATCCAATAATAACCTTCATCATTTGTACCTTTTGTTATCAATATGAATATTTTCCCTGCAGAGAACCTGCCCACCCTACCCCTTCTTTGTATGTTTCTTATTGCACTGGGTATTGTTTCATAGAATATAGCTAGATCAACGCCTTTTATTGACATTCCTTCTTCGCTAACACTTGTAGAAACGAGCACGTTATATGTGCCTTCTTCAAATTCTCTTATTATATTAACCTGTTCTTTCTGTGACAGGCCTCCCTTTCCTTGGCCTATAAATCTAACAGGTTTAATATTATCTAAAGAGCTTATTTTAGAAAATATAACATCAACTGTATCTCTATACTGAGCAAATACTATTGCTTTTTTATCCTCTGAAAAATATTCTTTGAGTATGTAAACCAGTTTATCAAGTTTTGGATGTTCTACCCCGTTTTTAAGAAGGTATTCTGCTCTTTCTTTTAAATAAATAAATTTGGGATCCGAAGAAAGTTCTTTATCTGTCTTTGCTTTACCTTTTTCTATTTTTAGTATAAAATTTAAAAATGCTAATAGGCTTTGGGTGGTAACTAAACTATATGCATGGTAAAGCTTCATCAATTTTGAAGTAAGTATTATGCCCCTTATCAAGTAGAATGATCTTTTTCCACTTAACATCTGTTTTTGCAGATTTTTTTGCAGAAGCAATATTGTTACTTTATTAATTCTACTCTGTGGAACGTTTTTAAGTAACCCGGTATCCTGCAATTGATTTATTGTATCTTTTATCATTTGCTTTACCAAATTAGAAAGATTTGTAAGTTCTATTGGCAAATCTATTATAACAGGCTCTATTTCTTTTTTCTTTATGTACCTTACAACGTCCTCGTCTTCATCAGATTTTATCTCTACGTTTGTTATACCTAAATTAGAGCATATCTTTTTTATCTTTTCTCTCTCTGATGCGGGGGAAGCTGTCAATCCTAGTATCAATGGATGAGCACTTTTCTGCATGTATTCTCTAGCTATCTTTACATAAGAATAATTACCAATAGTGTGGTGAGCTTCATCTACGACTAAAAGACTAAAACTTGAGAAGTCTATCCTATCATTTTCCATATCGTTCTCAATAGTTTGTGGAGTTGCAAAAATTAGCTGATTTTCTTTATAAATAATTTCTCTTTCCTTACTAGAAACCGAACCGCTAGATACTTCCAATTTTATATCCATCAAATTCGAGAAAGTTTTCATGTGTTGGTTTATAAGTGGCTTTGTAGGTGCAAGAAAGAGAATCTTTGAATTTGGATATTTTTCTAATCTATAATCTACGAGCATTGCGCTTATTATTGTCTTACCTAGGCCTGTGGGTAAAACAACCAAAGTATTGCCTGATTTACACTTTTCAAATATTGCCTTTTGATAATCTCTCTCTTCTATTTTTTCCTTGAACAGTGTCATTTAGACTCTCTCTGCTTTTCCACTCTTTATAAGTATCTCTGCTACATCTTTATCTATTTCTATAACGTTAGGGAAAGAAAAAGGGCCGTAGGATTTATCGTTTCTCCACACGAATTTTGGTATGTCTGAAATTATTTTTATCACTAATTTTTCTCCATCATTATCTTCAGATTCAACTTTTTGAAGTTTCTTAGGTTCAATTGACTTAATCTCGGTTATTATTGCAGATTTATGCTCCTTCGAAAGCTTTAACAGATTTTCAAAAAGCACTATCTCTTTGGAGAACATGTTCATCTTTGCTTGCTCATTGTCTACATTCAAAATTGACATAGAAGCAATTTTCAACATCCTCAGATTGATTATCTGTTCTAAAGTAGATATAGCATTTTTTATCTGTGTTGAAACTTCTTCAATTCGTCTTTCATCGCCGATTTTCTTGGCTTCTTCTAAAGAATTTTTATTTATTGCAATGTACTCTTTCATCTCATCAAGCATTTCATCAGTAAGCTTTGTTAGAGTTCTGCTATCATCTTGTTCCTGTCTTCTTATCCTTAGAAATTCACTGTAAGTAATCATAATTTCTATTAGCTATCGAAAGTATAAAAATCTTAGTAAGCATTTTTAAAACCGGAAGTTATAGATGCACTTATACCTGAAAAGAAATTAGATATGTCTTTTGCCAGTGTAGACGGGCCTGCAAAGATGATATATACTAGTATCAGAGTTATCCCGAGTATTACAGCTATAACATAAAACCATACTGATTCCATACTATACTTTTGGAACTGAAGGTATTAATTTATGCAAAGTTCCTGGAGAAAACAAAAACAAGTAAAAAATTATTATCAAGATTAAAACTATTAAAGTTATTATTATCAACAAAATATAGCTTTCAACTCCTTTTTTGTTCATATTAAGTATAGCTGCTTACATTTAAATTGCTGGATTTCGAAATAAAGGCCTTAAAAAGGTCAGTGAATTTATAAGGTGTGAAAAGCTCTAAAAATATTATGATTAAAAGGATGCCTATTACTATGAGTATTATATATAGAAAAACACCACTAACGACTCCTTTGCTTTTCATATCCCTTTACCGTAAAGCCAACTGAATGAGAAAACACTAGTTATATCTTTACCTATTGTAGATCCTGCTCCTGAGAATATCAAAGCTATCACTATGCCTGCGAAGAGGACTATTATTGCCAGTATAATAGCTATTATCTCTGTAATCGGCATTTGTCCTTTAATATTCATATTCAAGGTATAGTTCTAGGCGGTTTCCAATTTAGCAAACCGACCCTCTTCTTTAGTTCATCATAAATGTACATGGCATCTTTATTTGATAGAAACAATCCAGTTTCTAAAGCTGCTTTAATGCTTGAACGATTAAAACGTCTTGCATTTACAAGCATCTCATAAATTTCTGCTTCTGATTCTCCAAATACCGTTTTATGCTTGCTTTCGCCCTGAGAAAAACCGGAAAATGCCTTTGATATCCCTACAAAATCATCTTTAAAAGAGCGATAGATATCACTTATAGCATAATTTTTTTGTTGTTTCTTTGGTTCTTTCTTTTTCTTTTCCTCAGCTTCAGCTTCTTTTACGTATTTATCCAAATCTTCCTTTATAATGCTAAGGGACCTAAAAACTGCTTGGTCAACAGCAGCAAATACTGTTTTTTGTATCTTTGCTGCATTTGCTTCTCTGTATAGATAAAACTCGTCTGGTGTAAAACAATAAGGAAACAAATTAAAACTAAGAGTACCCTCATAAGGAGGTTGTATAGGATCTTTACTAGGCTTCTCCTTAAAGTCCATTTTTAGTTTAATAAGAGAATATACAACAGGCCCATACTTTTTAACCCTGTCATATATAAAAGACCTTCTGTTTTCTTCATGGCCCCTAGTAAGGAGATCTCCTGCTGCACTTTTAGGATAGACATTTACGGGTATCTCAGGTCCTTTATTGCCAAAGAGTTTTGTGTATTCAACATTGTACTCTCCAATGTATGTTTTTTTAAAGCCTATAGAAGTAACAGAGAAAAGTTCGTTCTCGAATATATCTGGTTTTGAAGCCGCCGACATGTATGCCTCGGCATTTTTAGCAGTATTTAAACCCATTCTAGAACGCATTGCAAGGTATGTTGAAGCCCAGTCTACATATAAGTCAAATGACCCCATTTGACTTTTGAGATACTGCAGAAGCATGCTTTTTCTATTTCTTAAATCCTTTTCATTTATCTCTTTCCATTTTTCGTATTCTATATAACGATTTTTTAATATATTTTTATACTGCTCATTTCTGTTTATTTGATTAACTTCTTTTAAGCTTTTTACTTGGTAGAACACTGATACTATGTCTATAAAACCCGGACCGCCTTGGCTTTGAGTAGGAGAACGTGAAAGAGCAGACAAGCTTGCTCCACCCTTTCTAGCATCAACAATATCAAGAAAGATTCTCTTAAGTGCTAATTCTGCTGCTTCTGCTTTTTCTTTGTTATTCTCCTTAATTTCGTCATAAAAGTATATATTCCTATCTAGTTCTTTTAGCTCAATTGTTGTAGCGATTAAAGATTTGAGTACTGCATTTATGCTTCCAAGTAATTGTATAATCCTGTCTTCAAGATTTTTTTGTTTCTCAAAAACCATATTCATTAAAGAAGAAAGGGCAGAAGGATCGACTGATTCTGCAATTTTAAGACTTCTATAACCCCTTTCAGAAAACATCTGCATTACCGAGAGATATTCCGGCTGAAAGTGATATCTTTTTACAATGTCTTTTGTAAAATGATAACCACCAGGATTTCCTACAAAACCGGGATCTATAAGCTCTTCTGAATTTTTGTACCTAAAATCAATTTTTCCACTATAATGAGTTTCTGCGCTTGAGCCTATAAATTCTAATTCGCTGATATAACTGTTTATCTCTCCCAGATTCGATCCGCTGCCTCTGAAATTTTTTGCAATTCTCTTGACATCCTCTATGTTCATAAGTTTTATAGATATGCTTTCAATTTAAATATTGTTAATGAAGTTTTTATGCACAAATAGGAATTGCAAAGACTTATAAAGAATAATGTTCATAAATTGAACATAACGGAGGTTTTATGCATCAAACTGAAAATATAAATCCAATAGAAGCGACTCTAAACAAGCTTTTTTCTACAATAGATGCTCTATCATCTAAGATTGATGAATTAAATGAAAGAGTAGATTATATGGGCTCTTTTATAGGGTTAGAGGTCGGAGAGGGAGAAAATGCCGAATCTGTTGAGCCTCCTGGACAACTAGCAGGATTATCATTTGACATATTAAATAAGATATTGACTTCTAAAGACGCAAATTCGATAAGAGCTTACTTTTTAAGAGTATTAAGTCTCTTCAGAAGATATATAAAATCAATAATAATATTCGGAAGCTCAAAAACTAAGACAAATATGACTACCACATCAGATATAGACGTTGCATTTATAGTAGATGACACGGATATACAGAAATTCACATTAGAACAACTTAGGGATAGACTTTTTGCAAAAATGGCAGAGATAGCTAGGGATTTTTCAGATAAGATACACGCTCAAGCCTACCCATTATCTGAATTCTGGGGATCCATAATAAAACCCAATCCTGTTATATTAACCCTTTTGAGAGACGGTGTTGCAGTATATGACACAGGTTTCTTCGTTCCCATACAGATGTTATACAAAACTGGTAATATAATTCCTACTGTTGAATCAATAAACAACAACATAGAAAACGCGGAAGGCCTTTTAATGCTTGCTGAAAACGTACTTACAACTAAATTAAGCTTAGATGTTTATAATGCAGTAGTAGCTGCTGGCCAAGCACTTTTAATGGAATACGGGTATTTACCACCGGTTCCAAAAGAAGTAGCTAAGGAACTTGAGGAGATAGCAGTAAAAAAAGAGAAAGTTCTTGATCATGAAGATGTCCAAAAGATAGACGAAATAGTAAAATGGTTCAAAAAGATAGACCATGGAGAAGTGAAAGAGATAACAGGCAATGACTTTGACAAGAGACTTAAAGAGGCAAAAGAAGTAATAGAAAAAATAACTGGTATAATAGATAAACTAAGAGAAAAGAAAGGAGAAGCTAAACCGGTAATAGACAAAGATTTATTAAAACAAGCAGACAAGGAAGTAAAAGACAAATACATACAAAGGGAGGCATAAAATATGACAAAAATATTATCTTATAGAAGAGGAAGAAAAACACAAAAGGTTAATCAAGCTATAGCATCTATAGACAAAATTGGAAACAGAGAAGAAGCGGCAAAATTCATCGGAAAGAAAGTAGAGATAGCATTTTCAAAATCATCCATAAAAGGAGTAATAGTAAAGCCTCATGGTAATAAAGGAAAAGTCATAATAAGATTTAGAAGAGGCCTTCCAGGACAAGCAATGAATAAAGAGGTTAAACTCGCTTAATCTTTTAAAGAAGTTATTAAATCTTTAAAACTTAAATTTGTTTTAAACCCTTTTTGTGAAAGCACAGTTCTATCTTTAAATTTTGAAATCTTTTTTTCTTTTTCTTTGAAAAACGATGCAATCTCTGAAGTAGTGTAATATGAGAAAATATCTTTCTCTTTTAAAAGAGTAGATAAATAATCCTTTAAATCGGTATTTTCATTATTTAATTGACTTCCCAAATTTAAAATCATTTTACTAACTACTTGCCTTGAGAATATACTATCCAGCCATAATTTTCCTATTTTTATCATCTTTGAACCACAATAATCGCATCTTTCTTCCTCTACCAGAGTCCTTGATGGACATTTGCTGCATTGATATGCATAACCTATCTTTCCAATTTTTCTTGATGATAGAGAAAAGTAAATTCTTATAAAATTGCCTTCAAAGTTAAAAAGTATTGGCCTAACGTGAATACCTCTTTCTTCAGCAAGCTCTGCGATTCTTTTGATTAATATTCTTATCCCAAGTTCATTACTGTAAGAGGTCTTAAGCGACAAAGAAGCATATTTTCTTATGCATGCTCTTTGTGCGCTTCCAAGCAAAGCTGCCGTATCTGTTGCACTTACCGCAAGTAAACCATCTTTTTTAAGTAGTTTGAATGCATTTTCAACATAAGGTATTGGAGAACCGAATGGATCTATATCTATATAATCATAAATCATATCTGATTCATAGAATTTTGCATTTAGATTTGTTATACTTGCCTTTTTATTGAGATTATTTAATTTTAAGTTCTTTAATAAAAACTCGTAAGTTTTTATATCATTAAAAACGAATGAATCGAAATTCTTCGTTTCTAAAAGAAGCCTAATTCCGCGTACGCCGCTGCCAGAAAACAATTCTAAACCTTTTAGATGCCTCTTTTTAATAGCTGAAATCAAAAGAACATTTAAGCTCCTATCAAAAATTCTATTTGAATTATAGAAAACCATCGCTTTCTTAAGTTGGATATCCTGAGCATAGATCTTTGCCTTACCTTCTTTAAAAATATCCATATCTAGAGAGAACACGAATAAAAATAAACCTTTTTAATATTTAGTCTTCTATCTTAAATCTTTCTTTCAGATTTAAGACCTTATAAAGCTCTTTATATCTATTTCTTATAGTAACTTCGGTTATTCCAGCGGCTTTTGCAGCATCTCTTTGTGTTTTCTTTTCTTTATTTATTAATGTAGAAACATAAAGAACGGCTGCAGCTATTCCCATCGGCCCTTTACCACTTGTTAACCCCTTTTCTTCTGCTTCTTTAAGCAATTTTACGGCATCTGAAACAGTTTTATTCGAAACGCCCAATTCGGAGGCAAATTTGTAGATATAATCATTAGGTGATGTAGGCAATATTTTTATTCCAAGTTCTCTGCATAAAAGTCTATAAGCTTTCCCCACTTCTTTTCTTTCAACTTCAAAAGTATCTGATATTTCGTCTAAAGTTATAGGCCTATTATGTTTTCTAGCGGCCGCATATAAAGCACCTGCTATAACACTTTCCATTGATCTGCCGCGCACTAATCTCCTAGTTATAGCCTCTCTATACATCTTTGCAGCTTCTTCCTGTATAATAGTTGAAACATGCAAACGATTACTTGCCCTTCTCAACTCTGTTAAGGCAAATTTAAGATTCCTTTCATAAGCAGTGGATATCCTAGGTTGCCATTTTCTCAATTTATAAAATGTTCTTCTATTAGAATTCGAAAGTTTTATGGATTCACTTGCTTTCCCAATAACTGTGCTTGTTCCTTTATCGTATTTTGCATAACTCAAAGGTGAGCCCATTCTGCCTTTGCTTTCATCTCTTTCATCTTCAAATGAACGCCATTCTCTTCCGTAATCTATCCTATCACTCTCTAGCACATAACCACAATTCTGACAGACCAACTCCCCGGTCGACTTGTCATATATAACAGAGTCACTACCACAGGATGGACATTTAGTATTATACTTACTTGTTACTACTTTCATAAGATTTATATAGTAAGAACACAATTAGTATATAAAGATTTCTATTTTCAAGAGTTTTAGGCTTTTTGAACTAAAATTACCAATATACTAATAATTTTTGTATTCTTATAAAAATAATTTATAGTTTTTGATAGTTATAATAATTAAGCAATGCTACCGAAAGAAACGGAAGGCATTGCCCCGCTTGGAGGATAAGATCTCGCTATCAACCACTTAATATAGTTGTAATCATAACCACCACCACTGCCTGCAGCAACCATTAAAGTAGGGTAATTAAAAGCACTTGGAATACTACCACTCATATCTAAAGGTATGTTAATATTAGAGAAGTTTTCTAATGAACTAGCTTGATTTATAACACCTGCTTCAGCTTGAGTACTTGTTGAGACAATTAATTCTTCGGTATAAGTTTGCGGAGTAGTTGAAGGCAAGTTATTTACTGTTGATATTATCTTATTATCCTGACTATCTAAAATTACAGGTATATAACTTCCGCTACAATTCATACCGATTGGTTCAACCATCAACATTACAGAGCCACTAGAAGCTACATTGCCACCACCACAAGTTACAACAGGAGGACCAACTAGAGAATTAACATTTCCAAATAACGATAATATCTCCCCATCTGTTGGACTTGTTCCACCATAAAAATTCCAAGAGTATTCCACTATGCTTGGAATCTCAGGCATAGGTTTAGGAGGTAAAATATGAGTGCCTTCACTACCTATGTCATTTATCATCTCTATCCCTTGTGATGAAGGTGTTGGAGAAAAAGATCCACTAGTAACATAACCAGTCCAACCATCAAAACCTGCACTTCCTAAGAAATCTCCATATTCTAAAAATACATCTTGTCCATCATCGTATTCTGCGTATGTAGAAGAAAGTTGAGGGGCTTCTCCCGTGTTTACCGTGTTTAAAACATTTTCATTCTGCGGGAAAAAATCCATATAAACTGTTGTTGAAGTAAAACTGCCCAATTTAAGCCAATAAGTTACCACTTGATTATTAGATGTACCATTTTCTCTCCAACTTGGGATTACAGTTGAATTTGGATACAAAAATTCTATGTTCTGTAAGTTAGAGTTTGCGTATGAATTGTAATCCTGCATATTTACTGTTACTTCTTGCTGAAATGGATTTGGAGTTGCAGATGAAGAAGTTATAGTCAAAGGAACGTAAGCTATTGGTTGTTGAGCTGAAACGCATTGAGAGGCATAATCTCCAGAGCTTGAAGGCGTTACTTCAATAACATACTCGGGATAGTAAGCAGAAGCAGTTACTGATCCCGAAGCTGTACTTGGCGATGAAGAAGAAGTAGATGAGACTGTACTTCCAAGATAAACCCCGTTTGTTGATAAAACACTAATATTAAATGTAACTGGAGAAGTCACTGGTTGAAAAGAGTAGTTATAAAATTCTAAATTGTATGATATTTTAGTGCCTGAAACACTGTAGGACTGGGAGATAAAAGAGATAGCAAATCTTAAGCCCAATACTACTTGCCCATTAACAGACTTAACAAATGCATCATACGTTCCTCCAGTCAAAGGTAGCATTCCAGATATATTTTCTGCAGGTTTGGCTACTCCCAATTCCGTAGTAGTCTGAAGTTTTATTATGTCACCACACAAAAAAGAATCTTTTTGCTGCAATAAAGGTATAGTTATAGGAAAAGCTTGCATAGAACCTACTCCTTGAGAAGAAACGTAATCAGCCTCCTTTGAAATTGAACCAGCAACGTTCTTTATCTGACTTGCTGATGAACTTGATGAAAAAGAACCATAAAAAAGCATTACATAGATGAGAAAAGATGCTATTATAGCTACCCCTATTCCGATTATTATAACATATTCTGTCGAGTACTGTGCCTTATTTGATAGCATATTTATTAATATAGTTCATCAAAGTATTAAATATTAAATGGAACGGAGTAATAAGACAAAAATTGCGATTTTTGTTCCTTGGATAAAAAGTAAGGGAGGAGTTGAACGTACAATACTCAGATTTATAGAAGATAAAAAGTACGAATGGGATATCTATACATTTTTTTATGATAAAAATAAAACATTTCAAGAATTTCAGAAATTCAATGTTATACTAATCGGACAAGCAAAAACAGAAGGATTCTTTGCAAAAGGGATAAATCTTTTTTTAAAACTTATATTCACAAAAATAGAAAACATTGAAGATTATGATATATTTATTGTATCTACTGCGGGGATAGCAGAGTTCATAACATTTAGAAATAAAAACAAAAAAACCATTGCCTTGTGCCATACTCCCTTAAGGGTTGCACATACAATGTATGAGTACTACAAGAGTCAAAGCTTAAGAAACAAGCTGACTTTACCAATAATAATACCCTTTTATAGGAAGCTTGAAAAAATGGCATGGAAGAGAATCAATTATGCGATAGTCTTAAGTCAAGAAGTAAAAAAAAGGATAATACAATACCAGCTTTTGAAAGAAAACAAAATATTTAACATAGGGCCTTCTGTAAACTACTCAAAGATAAAAAACAAAAATATAAAGACGAAGAAAATTATATTTTATCCAAGCAGATTTATAAGGTATAAAAGACAGGATCTTGCAGTAAAAGCATTCAATCTTTCTGGTATATCAAAACGGGGCTTTAAATTGATTATGGCTGGATTCGTTGAAGATAAAGAATACTTCAAAGAAATAAAATCAATGGAAAATGAATCTATCTCTGTAGTAGGCAATATAACTGAAGAAAAACTAAATGAGATATACAGCAACTGTTATGCAACACTTTTCTTAGCGATAAATGAAGATACTGGCTTAACACCTTTAGAATCATTGGCCTATGGCAAGCCTGTAATCTCTGTAAATGAAGGAGGGCCAACAGAATTTATAAAAAACGAAGTAAATGGCCTGCTTGTTAATGCTGATGAAAAAGATATAGCAGACGCACTAAAAAATATAACAAATAAGAAATTATACAATAAGCTTAAAAATGGTGCAAAAAAATCTAAAAGATATGATGAAAGAAATTCAATTAAAAAAATAGACCAAGCTATAGATGAGATAATTAAAAAAGTATAAATTTATAAAGTAATACATAATATGAATTAATATGAAAGAAAGGGTCACGATAACAATTAATAAGAAAACTTTAGAAAAAATAGATAAAACTGTCGATGGAATAAACATTCCTAATAGATCTATAGCTATCGAAAGAATAGTAAAAGAATATTTCGAACCTACTAAAAGCAAAACTGCACTTATACTTGCAGGGGGTTCTGGAACTAGATTAAGACCACTGACATATGAAATGCCCAAACCTATGATGCCAGTAAACGGCAGACCGATACTTGAGCATATAATTGAACAATTAAAAAAGGCAGAATTCTTAGACATAATAATATCTGTTGGTTATCTTGGAAGTAAGATACATGAATATTTTGGGGATGGAAGTAAATTTGGAGTAAGAATAAGATATTCTGAAGAGACCATTCCTATGGGAACTGGTGGTGCTATAAAAAAGAATCAGAATTTATTTCATGATGATTTCATCGTTTTAAATGGTGACAACTTATTCGACTTTGATCTAAACAAGATATATGAATTCCACAAGAAAGAAAAAGTAATGGCTACAATAGGATTAGTTTTCCAAGAGGACGTTTCACAATTTGGAGTTGCAGAAATGGAAGGAAATAGAATAGTAAGATTCATAGAAAAACCAAAAACTGAACAAGTTTCACATTTGGTTAACGCAGGGGTGTATGTATTAAACCCATCTTTTTTAAACTTTATCCCACAGGGGGAATCAAACATATCAAAAGTATTTGAAAAGGCCGCTGAAAAAAGGATGATTGACGGATTTATATATTCTGGCAAATGGTTACCATGCGATAATATGGAACTCTATGAAAAAGCAATAAAGAATTGGCCTTAAAGTCCTTTTATTTTTCTTATCTCTAACATTGCATCAGTATAATCCTGAGAAAGCTCAGCGGATAATTCATCAAATTTAATTATATCTGGCAATTCTATGTCCGTATAAAGTATATCTCCTTCGAATATATTTCTACCACAAACAGCATTATCTATACTGATTGCAATTTTGTCTCCTTTTATAGCGCTTGTAAGTTTAGCTTTATCTGATTGGATATCCTGTATTCTACCCAATCTTTGTCCTTTTGAATTAATTATAGGGTAATTTGGTCTTATTTCGCCGGCAAGGATCTCTGCACCAAAAACGCAGGGGGCAGAACGTCTAAAAATGTTCCCGCTCAGAAATACAAATTTTCCAGGCAGGTTTAGTCTGCTCTTCTTTTTCTCTAAACTCATATCCTTTGATTCTTTTTGGAATTGTATATAACTATCAAACAATGTATAAATTGAATTTGAGCTTATAATCTTAACAGAATAATCATTAGCAATTGCCTCTATTTGTTTCGACACTGGAACATTGAAACACAAGATTACTCCTTCATTA
This sequence comes from Candidatus Woesearchaeota archaeon, assembly GCA_964641875.1. GTDB lineage: Archaea > Nanobdellota > Nanobdellia > Parvarchaeales > Parvarchaeaceae > Parvarchaeum. The sequence goes on from CAZXLU010000001.1 coordinate 24,873, forward strand.
ACACTTGCTGTGCTTATATCTGTCTTTGAAGGCTCTCCGACCTTGGTTTTTCCTATTTTTATGTTTTGAGATTCTGCAATCTTTTTTATAGCATCTATACTACCGAGAGAATCTGCACATGTCACAATGCCAACACTTTTATCATTATTGTAGCTGTTATCCCCTTTCAATGCTTCTATTAACTGTTGTTTTTCCTCCCCGCTATAAAATACGGTTGCTGATGTGCCTATCATTGCATTCGCTTCCTGGAGAATTAATCTTATCGGACAAGTTGCTTCTGCTTCTTGAATACTTTCGTACTTTCCAAAGTTTTCTCTGCTCTCCTCTAGGGGAATTAAACGCATTATGCCCTTTATTTTATTTTCTGACGGCCCATCCAGAGTATTAACTATTACCCTGTCTCCAACTTTTATTTTACCGGAATAAACTATTGAATCGTATACTTTTCCTATGCCTTTAACGTTTTTTTCCTCAAGTATAGCTACACTATTTTTATCTTGTTTCGCTAAATCTATATATCTTTGACTAAGGCCTATCAACATTACCACAAGATCTTTTATACCTATACCTTTAACTGCCGACAAAGGCACAATTGCAACTTCCTTTGTAAAGTCCTTCACTCTGTCGTATCTTTCTACTTGAAAATTGTATACTGATAAATCTAAAGCAAGTTTATATATCTTCTCATCCAAAAACTGCTTGTAAGTTTCATTCTGTTTTTCTATAAAGTTCAAAAAGGAGGAATTTTCTATACTGAAAAAACCTCTTATCGTGTCTATCTTCGTTAAGGCAATTATAAATGGGGTTCTATATGACTTAAGAATTTCTATTGATTCTATAGTTTGATTTTGTATTCCTTCAGTTACATCTATAGTCAAAATAGCTATATCTGCTATAGAAGCTCCCCTCTCCCTTAAGGTAACAAATGCTTCATGCCCTGGAGAATCAATAAACAATATACTTGGAACTTTTACATCTATATTAAACTTCGTTAAAATGTCCCCCGCTATGTCTTTTATCCTATCTGTAGGAACTTCTGTGACACCAATATTTTGTGTAAGCCCACCACTTTCTTTGTAAGCAGACATAGTATTTCTTATAGCATCCATTATGCTAGTTTTCCCGGCATCAACATGTCCTAAAAATGCACATATGGGAGATTTCATATACTTTCACCTTTAAATGTATTTTAATGAATTTAATAACTAATAAATTTACCTACTTTACTTTTAATGAAAAATAAGATAGATACACTTATATTTTAGTCTTTACTGTAAAAATAATGGAAGAGATGCTTATTTTACTTAAACCTGATGGAATAGTTAGAAGATATGCTGGAGCAAGAGCTCTAAAAAGCATTTTAGAACTAAACCCTGACATAAACTTCTTTGGCATAATAAAATTTAGCAATATAGAAGAACCGGAAAAGAGTTTTCTTTCAGAAAAACATTATGGGGAGCACAAAGGCAAGTTTTTCTATGAAAACTTAGTCAACTTCATGAGCTCAACAGAATTGGGTGTTATTATAATCTCAGGAGAAAACATAGTTGAAAAAGTGAGGAATCTCCTGGGAAAGACAATGTGTGAGAAAGCAGATCCTCTATCTATAAGAGGCAGATATGGAACAACAAAAGGGATAAATTTAGTGCATGCATCAGATAGCAATGAAACTGCCAAAAGGGAAGTTGACTTATGGAGAGAAATGCTAAAGATAGATACAAATAAGGATTACGCCCTTGAAATGATGGAATATATAAAAAAATACGAGAATTTTCCAATGATAGATTCACTAAGATATAGAGAGATAAGTAAGGACGTATCCGAAGGCAAAATTGACAAACAAACAGCGGAAAAATTATTCCTTGAATTAATTTCAAAAGAAACTGATTTCGATAAAGAAAAAATAAAAGAGTTACCTAGGCTAATAATAGAGAATATCCTTCTTGGATAAACCATGTCTGAGATAAGTGTAAAAATATGACTTTTATGGCATTTAATTAGCGATATCTTGTTTAATGCTTTACAAACCAAGTATATAGTTCGATTTATTACATTAAACTTTTGTAACTTTACTTATAAAAAATGCAAGCTTAGAAATTCAATAAAAACTATCAAGAGTTATCAACGCTTTCGAACATTTCTTTGTACTTTTCAGGCAGTAATCTATTTGTATCGAAACCAGCAAATTGTAAAGATGTCGGTGTCCAGACCCTTGGGCATAATTCAACATGAAAATGAAAATTAATTTCGTCTTTTAGCTCATGAAACAAGATATTATATGACATTTTTCCAAAAAGAACTTTATTCTTTCTGAGAACTTTCTCAAGTGCATCGGCAAAGTCCTTCTTTTCATCCTCTGATAGTAAAGATACGTGATTTACATGCCTTTTAGGGAGTATCATAGATTCTGCAGTAAATCTGGATCCAAAAGGTGCTATTGCTATAAAAGTATTGTTTTGATAAAGTATTCTATCTTTTTCATGCTCTATGGCATATTCATACAAACACTTTCCTTTACCTTCCTTCAAAAAAGAAGTTATAGCGTTCATCTCTTCTTTTATAGATAATGAACGCTCTTCAAAAGCCATCAATTGACTATGGCTATGCAGCAAAGAGGCACCGCTTAAAGGGCCTTCGTTTTTAAATACGTAAACATACTTTATTCTATCTCTAGAATAAAGGAAATTCTCTCTTTCTATTATGGTATCTATCCACCTAATATAGTCTTCTTTATTAAAATCTGAAAGTCTTATATCGTGTTTTGGTGTTTCTATTATAACCTCGCAATAACCAAATGAAGGTTTCTCCTCTAAAAAACCTTTTTCTGGTAAAAAATCAGATTCTGGAGATAAGATCGGAAATTTATTCTCTATAACTTTTAACTTCCAAGAACTTTCATCACCCCCTACTAGCAATACTGTCTTGTTAAGGGATTCTTTCCCATATTCGAATGGGCACTCTAAAATATCGGATTCAAATTTTTGATCTTGCGGATTAAAATCTTTCGGTTTGTTATCATTCTCTAAATTTGAAAAAATGACCTCTCTGCCAGTCCTATAATCTACTCTTATTTTACCTTTCCTGTTAGTAAACATTTCTATTTAATTTATTTTTATTATTAAAATCTAACTTATTACTGGCTTTCCCAAAACCCTGAGGAACCTTATTGGTAAGTCTTTATTTATAAGCAACATCTTGTCATTCTCATCAAAGCAGAAATTCTTTTCTGCGGAGAAATGAGCTTTAACTGTATTACCCTCTTTTTTAACGTTACTTAATGCTATTGAAACGTTCTGCCAGTTACATATTAAATTCAATTTAATATCGTCTCTTATTTCCTGTTTATATAAAGGTATAACGTCAATTGAAAGTTCTCCCTCTTTTAAATCTTTATAACTTCCTTTTTTCCTTATTTCTACGCCTCTTGGAAGATCCCAAGGCCACACTCCTTTTATAGATACTCCAACTCTATCCCCAGCTTCGGCTGAAGTTACATCCTCTTGATTTATCTGTATTGAATTTATTGATATCTCTTTTGTAAATGGCTCGGGTGAGATAATTCCCTCACTATGAACTTCTATTTTTCCGGTAGGCATAACACCAACTGCAACTGACATACCTTTTGATTCAAATGCGTGGTCTATCAATATCTTAAATGGTTTATTTACATTTTCTTGATTATATGAAAAACTTGAAACTTTAGCTCTTATATCTGCAAGGCTTTGATCATTATTTATATCCACTACAACTATTTCAAAGTCTTTTAGATTTGTATTCTTTATTATTGTGGATAAATTATTTTTTAATTTCTCAATTTCATCAGCAGTAGAAATATCTGCTTTTGTTATACATATCAATCCTTGTTTTATTCCTACAGTGTCCGCCATTATTATCTGTTCTCCAACTTGTAAATTCACTCCATTTTCTGGAGAAACGCACATTATTATTGCATCAGATATTGTAAGTACTGAACCCAATAAAGCCGGGTTATCCATGTCTCCAGGAGTATCTATCAATGTTACATTTTTTCCCCCATATTTAAAGAAAAAGAATGAAACGTCCTCTTCGGCGCCTTTTTTCTGCTGAAGTTTATTTACTAAAGTAGATTTACCAGCACGATATGGTCCAATTACGCTAACTGTTAATGAATTCATATTTTCTTAATAAAGAATGAAACATTTAAATATATTTCTATAGAGAAAACTTATCTAGATCATTTGGGAAGTAATAATTAAACTTACAACCTAGCTTAGAATAGACATCCTCCGCATCTTTTTCCAAAACTTTGCTATTTTCATATCTTTGACTAGTATGTACAAAGTAAACATTGCTTGCTCCAGATGCCTTCGCTATTTTCATAGCTTCCTTTAAGTTAAGATGGAAAAACTCCGAAGATTTTTCAAAATCCGATGCAAAAGTACTTTCTATTATCAATGTGTCTACACCTTTTACAAAATTTATAACAGATTTATCATACCTAAAATCCGTAACATATGCCAGTGATTTACCTTTCTTTACATATGTAAACTCTTTGTATTTTAACTTTCTACCGTTGTATATAACATCATTCCCATCCTTAAGTGTACTAAGGAATTTTCCTGGCTTTATATTAAATTTTGCTAGTTTATCAACAAGTATATTTCTAGTGTCATTTTCCTTTATTTTATATGCGAGACACTTAATTGAATGCTTTACATTTATAGCTAAAACTTTATAATTATCGCCTTGAATTAACGTTTTTTCTCTAACTGCATTCACAGAATATGTTTTTAGTTTAAGGTCATTATAAAATTTATACGTTTCCAGTATTTTCTTAACGCTTTCTCTTGTACCACTTGGGCCAAATACACTTAAAGTTTTATTAATTTTCATCATGTTATTGCTTTGTATAATTCCACCCAAACCTAAAGAATGATCTCCATGCCAATGTGTTATAAATATATAGTCTATTGAAGGACTGAGACCTGCTTTTCTTATTTGCCTCTGAGTTCCTTCTCCACAATCAATAAGCATTCTATCTCCATTTAACAATATATATAGTGCCGGATGGTTCCTATTTGCTGTTGGAAAGGCTGATGAAGTGCCTAAAAAAACTACTTCAATCATAGAAAACCCTCCTAAAGTTTTTATATACATTGGAAATTACTTCTTCCATATCTACACCTATTATGTTAGCTATGTAATTTAAAAGTCTCTTAACATTTAAAGGAGTATTTGTCTTAGTATCTGGACTTAAAACCGGAGAATCGGTTTCGGTAAATATATTGGCGATATCAACTTTTTTTATAATATTGTCCCTCTTGAATTTCATAAAACCTGTAGATATACTTATATTTATACCCATTTCCTTCGTCCTTTCTAATTGCCTTAAATTGCCTTCGAAATTATGAATTATAACTTTTAATTTGAAACTTGACAGTATATCTAACAAATCATCCATAGATTTACGACTGTGAATTATACAAACTTTATTATTATCAGCTGCAACTTCAAGTATCTTATAAAGAAGCTCCTTCTCCACTTCCATCTGGTATATATCTTTGTTTTTATAATCTAAACCTATCTCTGATATTGCAAATGCTTTTTCTACATTTTCTATTAAGTAATTGAGTTCTCTTTCTGCCTCATCGTAAGAAATTTTAGCTATTTCATTTGGATGCAAACCTATACATGGAAGTATAAATTCATATTTTTCATGCAATTTTATTATTTCTGTATTCTGTCTTGAATTTTCACCAGCATTTAATACTATGTAATCATTACCCATTTCTTTTGCTAATTTATCTATGCTTGAGGTAAATTCATTGCTACATAAGTGTGCATGTATATCTATAAGTTTATTTTCCATTTCTATTATAATCTGATTTTTGCTTGTGCCTAGTATAAATTTCTACATTATTCGCACTCTTTAATTCGTTTACTTTACCAATTTTTTGATTACTAAGTAAAAATTCATTATTAGAAAAATTAATCTTATTCCAGACTTTAAAGTTTTTCTTGCTTTCAAATTTTATATATATGAGTATCTTACAATTTAAATCCACAACTATAAATTTGTTATTTGCTGTTTTTTTATCGGTTTTAAGGCGTTCTATAAACCCACATTCTCCCATGATTTAGAATAATAAACATAAAATATATAAGTTTATTAAAATTTAATAGACTGTTAGGAATGAACACGCCTCCGTAGCTCAGCGGTAGAGCGTCTGCCTTGTAAGCAGAAGGTCGCGGGGCCAGCACCCGTCGGAGGCTTATTAAATGATATGAAAATAAAAGGGGTAATATTTGATTTTGACAATACATTAATAAACTCTTCAAAAACAATTGATGATGCCAATAAATTGGTTTTAAAAAAGATGCAGGAAGACTTCGAAACAATGGATTTAAAAACCTTTGACTGCATACTGAAAAAAGTCCAAAAAAAGTTCGATAGCGTGGATCATATGAAAAGATACAAAAGGCTTTTCTATGAACTTTTTGCAGAAGAAAGTGGTATAAACATAGATACAGGAAAAATAGACGTATATTCAGAAATTTTTGAAAGCCATCTAATCAACAGGATGGAATTTACAGAAGGCGTGGAACAAACATTGAATAAACTTAAAAAAATGGGTCTAAAGATAGGATTACTTACAGGAGAGGGGCTTTACCCTGGCTTAAAAAAGAGGACATTGGATAAATTCGATAAGAATGGGAAGTTCGATATAAAAGTTATCGCAAGAAATGACATTTCAGAAAGCAAACATAGTCCTGAGGCATTTAAAAAAACGGCTACGATGCTAAAACTTAAAGCAAATGAAGTACTGTTTGTCGGAGACACTTCTGATGTAGACATAGACAATGCAAAAGAAGCAGGTATGAAAACAATACTTTTTGACAGATACAATGAAGATAAAGGCAGGGTATCTAAATACAAGCCGGATTTTATAATAGAGGATATTCGAGATATCTATAGGATATTGAATAATTTAAATCAAGAAGTAGTCTGAGATATCTTTTCTTTTATCTTATCTATGACATTTTGAACGTTTTCTTGTCCTCCCAAAGAAGCAAGAGCAGTTGCAGATAGACCTGCTATCCCTCCAAACATATTTCCAGCGTTTTGCATGAATTGCATAGGGAGAACTATTTTTGAAGAGCTAGATTCGCCCATCTGTTTAAGGGCTTGAAGATAAAGATACATTATTGATTTATCATCTAATGATTTTCCGCCTTCACCTATAGCTTCTATAACTATTTTTTGCGCCTCTGCTTTGAATCTCTGTGCTTGCAATAGATTGGCTGCTATCTCAGGTTGTTGCATGGCCTGTATAACTTCATTTGAGGGAGAAACGCTCCTTATTTGAACGGAAGGGACGTCTATACCCCACTTCCATGTCATATGCCTTATTGCATCTGCCAGTATATCATTGAGCCGATCTAGATTACCAAAAACTTGCCTCATAGACAAAGATGCTATTGCATTCCTTATTGCTGATTGGACTAAATTAGACAAACCTTGCCCATAATTATCTATCTGCAATGTTGCTTTCTCTGGATCTACAACCTGGTAATATATTGTTCCGTCTAGGGATAACTTTAGATCATCAGCTGTAAATATGTCCTGGGAGCTTATATCCATCATCTTCACACGAACATCTACTTTCTTATATTCTTGCTCAAAAAATGGCACAACTATTGCCCATCCTGGTCCAGCTATCCTATTAAATTTTCCAAGTCTAAAAATTATACCTCTCTCAAACTGGCTATATTTCTTTACGAATGTTATAAAGAACAGAGAGAATATAAGTACTAAAAATATTATTAAAAATATATAGAACAACTCAGGAAAGAAGAAACTCATAACAAATAATAGTACAAGGGCCAGCACCCCTATTATAAACGCCCAAAATTCTCCCGGACTCATATTATAAAGTATGATGCCCCAGATTTATAACTATTCCTATCGTATTACTTTTAGTATAAAAGTTGAGATTATGATTAATTTTTAGATTATTTTTATAAGATTTGTAAATAGCAAATTTACCTCACTATGAGAAGATTTGCAGTCATCCTTGCTTCAACCTTTAAATATTTCATCAGAGATTTTTCCTCAAATTCATCCGATCCTCCGATATAAGGATTGAATTTCGGCAAAACTATCCCATTTTTAAGTCTAGAATTTGGAAATTTATCTTCTGGAAGAGATATTTTTGTGAAGAAAAAACAGTCTTCTCTGTAAGACATACCATTAGAATCTTTTATAAATATAAATGGATGAAGATGACCCATACACAACGTATTAGCGTTTTCTGCAAATTTTTTAGAAGGCAATGAATGCCCATGCATAAATCCCACCTTTTTATGAATAAATTCCTTTTTCACAATTATGTTATTGAATTTTGATGTTATCCTCTCTATTCCGCCATCGTGGTTTCCTTTCGTTAAAATAATTTCTTGAAAGGCATTGGAAAGCTGAGAAAAAAACTTTATGAGTATTCCTTCTTCTTTGCCTTTTATATAAGTATACTCCTTTCTTATATCCCCAAGTAAAATCAATTTTTTTGTTTTTAAAGATATTATACTGTTAGTTAGTTCCTCGGTTTTATCCCAAATATTATAACCATTCTTATTTATCTCATCTTCAAAACCTATATGCAGATCTCCAATGACACTATAACCATCGAAAAATATTGCCCTTGAACCACTTTTAAATCTGAAAGGAAAATCATCTAAATCCATAGAATAAATAGAATAATATAAATTATATATATTGTTTTCTTATGCAAATGCTATTCCTACAAATAATGCTAATGTAAGGACCACTAGTATTGCTTCTTTTAGCCTCTGTTCTTTGTTAATACTTATTTTTGATTTTGTCTGTCTTAAAACGCTTGATATACGCATCCTTGAAAGGATGTTATAATAGAAAAATGTGGAAACTAAAAGTGAGAAAAACAGCAATATTACTATCGGGATATAACCACTACTGAAAAGAGCATAAAATATCAAAAGCTTTCCGAAAAACCCTATAGTCGGAGGGAAACCTGCAAGAGATAATATGCCCATAAAGAAAGCAATAGTGGCTATTTTTGACACACTATACATCTTATTAACATCCTTTTTATAGATTATTTTTCTTGACTCAAATATGTCATAGGCAAGGAAAATCATAGCATCGGCTATTGCAAATGCAAATATATAAAATATTGCCGCTTCTACCCCTTTCGATGTTAACACTGCCAAGCTTATAAACGCAAAGCCTGCTTGAGATATGCTAGAATAAGCTAAAAGCCTTTTTACTCTATCTTGTACAGATGCAAGAAATGCACTCAGAAATATCGTCACTATAGCAATTGAAAGGAATAAAACAGTTATAAAATAAGATGACACGGGCAAAGCAAAGAAGAATATTCTGATCATTGCAACTAAACCTGCAGCTTTTGAAACTGATGAGATAAAAGCAGTAATTGAGCTCTTGGATGTTTCATATGTATCCGGTGCCCACATATGAAACGGAACAAGAGTTGACTTAAAACTAAGCCCAGCTACTACAATTGCTACTCCTGCTATGAATGGAATATATGATACTGAATGCAAACTTGAAAAAGACAATGTTCCAGAACCAGCATATATAATTGAAATACCGAAAATTAGGATTACCATCGATATTATGCCAGTTGACAAATACTTCACCGCCCCTTCCAAGGCTATCTGAGATTTATTCATATAAACTAAAGCATATGATGCTATTGATAGAAATTCTATCGAAAGGAATAATGATATAAGATTACTTGAAATTACGACTAACGTTGCCGCAAGTACTGCAGATATATAGGCAATATCTAAAACCGCGCTATGTTCTTTTTTATCAGACACTATAAATATGTATATGAGTAAAGATATGAAGAGCATAAATGAGGTTATAAACTGCGAATATTGCATTTCAGAAAACAAATTTATACTCATATTCCCATAGATTAAATCAAATATAAAGGAGATAACTAAGAATGCAATAGTAATGTAGTGTATAATATCTTTTCTTTCAATTTTCAAGCTATGTCTTATAAAATCAACTATTATTATGAATATTATGCCAGCAAACAAAGCGTACTGTGGATTTAAATAATACATATCAAAGCCCTCCCACAAGAGTTGTAATTAATGATGGAAATAATCCGATTAAAAGGATGAAAAACCCTAAGAAAGAAAATGTTATTACTTCCATTTTATTTATATCTTTCACATTTGACAATTTTTGAGGTATCTTACCAAAAATTGCTTCTTTCATAAACCTAAGGTAATAATTTGTTGATAACATTATTCCAAATATGGCAATAAGAGATATGCCTGCTATGGTGTAGCTTCCTATGAACACGAGCAGCTCTCCAGGGAAATTAGAAAGGCCTGGCACTCCAAGGCTAGCGAAAACTGCAAAAAATGTGAAAAATGAAAGAAATGGCATGTTAGACATTAAACCTCCCATCTTTTTTGTATTATAAGTTCCGGTTTTTTCAAGGAGCATGTGTGCTATCCCAAAAAGAAGAACTATTATGAAACCATGACTAATCATTAATATAACTGAACCTACAACTGCTAATTGTACTGCAGAAGACACTCCTATAAATACTAATGCCATATAAAACATACTTGAATATGAGAAAAGCATCTTCAAATCTCTTTGCCCAGTAGCAGTAAATGCTATGTAAACTGCAGAAAATACACCAAGCGCTATTAAAGGTATACGCAAGTTAATAAGGACATTCCTAAATAAACCAAATCCAAATAGGATAAAAGCAAATCCGCCAAGTTTAGAAAGCATTCCTGATAAAAGCATTGTACCTGCTGAAGGAGAATAGTAATATGAATCTGGAAGCCATTCATGCAATGGGAACAAAGGCATTTTTATCATTACTGTTATCAAAAGAAGGAAAAATGAGACATATTCAATGTATGATGGAAGTGAAGACATTTTTGAAGCTATCACATTAAAGTTGAAACTTCCAGTATATATGAACAAAAGGATGAAAACTGCTAGAAGAGTAAGACTGCCAAATTGTGTAAAAACCAAAAATTTCATTCCAGCTTTCTCTGGTTTATTTCCTTTACCCCAAAAACTTGTAATGAAAAACAACCCTAATACTGCCAGTTCCCAGAATAAAAAGAACATTATTAAATTTACAGATAGGAAAACTCCTATGACAGATAAATAAACAACCAGATAGAAAAGATAAAAGAGAGATTTACTCCCTTTTATTTCCTTCTTTGCAAATAAAAGAATTGGTATGGGTAGAACTATTCCTAAAAATAGGAATGGTAGAGTTATAAAACTTGAAGTGAATGAAACCGAAAAGCTTATTGAACTATTTATTATAAGATTGAAGTTAGAGAAACCAAAAATTAAACCAAGGGAAAAGATAACTGCATTAACAATCATCGCTGAAAAAACAATTATTTCGTCCGAAATTTTATTTCTTATAATTCTTTTAAATAACAACAATGCTATCCCAATAATCGGAACAATGAAAAGATATAAGAAGCTTATCATATAAATATCACCGCTATAAGTATAACCGCTATCAAACCTATTATTACTGCAGTTATATACCTGAATGCATCGCCGTTTTCAATTTCCCTAGTCTTTGATGAAAGAATGAGTGTTGATTCTGCTGCAACTGAAGATAAATATGCAAGTGAAGTATCAAATTTCGCAACGTATTCTCCAAACTTAGAAAAGGCATTACCAAATGAGATGATAAATTTTTCGTACCTGTAATTTTCCAATTTCTTACCTATATTATAAAACCTTAAAGAGTAATTCTTAGCATGGCCTTTATAAAATACTTCGTATGAAGTAAATATCCCTAGGAGTGCGGCTCCCAAGGCTATAAAAGAAAATGCATCAAAACCGTATTTTAACTGTATTATCCCATTAAAAAAGTAGAGAAACACTCCGCCTATTACAGATATAACTGAAAGCGTTAATATTGGAAAAGCAGTAATAAATTCCTTCTTTAGTGGTTTATTGGTTTTTTTGCCAAATATTACAAAAAGGGCCCTAAAAGAGAATAATGCAGTAAAGAAAGAAACTATTACAAAAGCTATATTTTCATATATACTAAAGTTATGTGTAAGGGCAGAATGCGCGAAAAAACCCATAAATGGAGGTATAGCTGAAAGAGAGGCAAAGCCAATTATTGCTGGTACCATTACCCATGTTTTAGCAGTGCCTTTTTTATTCAATTCGTATATATCATAGGTTCCAAGAAGTATTGCAAGAACTCCACTTATGAAGAAAAGCATAGACTTAAAAACAGCATGCGTAAAGAGATAGAATACTGCTCCGCCAGCATTTAAAGTTCCTACAGCCATGAACATAAAAGCAAGGCTTTCTATTGTAGAATAAGCAAGTATCTTTTTGAAATGCCTTTCTTTAAGTCCAAGGAGTGCTGCTATAAACGCTGTTAAAAAGGAAATTGAAACGATTACATACGGTATATTCGAAACTGAAACGATTGGTAGTAACCTGACCAAAAGATAAGCACCCGCTGCCACCATTGTTGCAGAATGAAGCAATGAACTCACTGGAGTTGGGCCTTCCATTGCATCTATTAACCAAGTGTAAAAAGGGAACTGCGCAGCCTTTGAAAAAGCAGCAATAACCAAAAGTGCTCCCACTAATGTTATAATCGATATAGGGATAGATGACAATGAATTAAGTATGGATAATATCGAAAAGGTATGGAAGTAAGAAAAAAGAATTACTATTGCTACAAGAAATGATAAGTCCCCTATTCTTGTTATTAAAAGCGCCTTCTTGCTAGAATTCGCAGGAGCTTCCCTATCATACCAAAACCCTATCAAAAGATAAGATGTTATTCCAACGAATTCCCAAAAAATAAAAAACAGAAGTAAACTGTTAGATATTACAAGGCCTAACATAGAAAATATAAAAAATGACATCTCTGCATAGAATCTATGCTGCTTTTCCTTTCTCATGTAAAAACCAGCGAATAATAAGACCATTATTGAAATAAAGGAAACTAACAAAGCCATAAATAAAGTTAGATTATTTCCTATAAAGGATAAGGACAATGAAAAATTAGAAATAGATAACCAAGTATAACTCTGTATTATGTCTTTGTTTAGAAAAGAAACAAAGAGTATGGCTGAGATTATTAAAGACAATATTGCGCCTGCTAAAGATATAAGCCAGCTTAAATATTTTCTTTCTCCAAATAATGCTATTAGAATGGAAGAAACCAGCATTGGAAGCACTATAAAGTAAAGCATATTAACCTTTGAACCTCCCTAATTTTGATATAGATAAAGATCCCGTTCTTCTTGAAAATATTACTATTAAAGCTATGAAAACTACAGTTTCAAAAACAACCATTATAAGGGTTATCAATGCATAGCTTACTCCATTTAATTTGGAGTAAAAATTAGCAGCTGATATAAAATTTATTATAGCTGCGTTAACAATTATCTCAGATGATATCAATATAGATATCCCTTCTCTTCTAGATAATATACCGTATAGCCCTATTACAAAAAGAACTGTGGTCAAAAGAAGAAAATAAGATTCATTTATCATATGTTATCTCCCTTACTTAAAACATATATTGTAGAAAATATGCTTGCTATAGCCGTAAATGCAAGTACTAAGAGGAGTCCGCCGTAATTTTGGAAAAAGTAAACACCAAAATTAGAAAAATTTAACGTGGAATTATATGAATTACTAGGCATTTTTAGCAGAAGAAATGATGTTACCCCTAAAAATATAACCGGTAGAAAATAAGCTAACTTTGAATTTAATCTTTTTATTCTCCCCTCTGGCATTGAACTTATTCCTATGGCAAGAAGCAAAACTATCCCACCGTTATATATTATAAGTTCCGCTATTCCGAGGAAGACCGCATTTAAATACAGAATCATAGCTGTTACTGATATTATAAACATAAACATGTAAAGCAAAGAGTGTATCATATTCTTTGTCAACACCATCATAAGTGCAGTTATCACAAGCATTAAAGAGATTATTGTAAAACCTATGCTGCCTATATCCATTAGTCTATTTAAAATTTGATTAAATAAATAATTAATTGATAAAAATAAGAATAATTATCTATTTATTTAAACGAAATCATATATTTTTATGTTGGGATTTAGCATAAAGAACTACGAAAAGGAATTTGGAACAGATGAGCTTGAAAAGAAACACGTGTTCTATGATTTATACATAAAGAGTGATGACCCGCAGATATTAAGAAACCAAATATCAGAGTACATGACAGACATGGATTATAAGATATTATTAAACGAACTTTCAAAATTTAATGATAACGAACTTGAAGAAACATTCCGCGGGGGAAATGCAAAGCCAATACGCGCGCTTTTAAAAAGCGCGAAGGATAACAAAAAAGGATCAAAGTATCCAATCGCATGGAAAGCATCTTTAATAATTGCTGTTATTCTAGCGATAGTGTTAATTGTGTCATATAGGTCAGAAGTGTATACAAACATAACACATTTTAGCTACAACCCATCGGCACTTGTTTTGTATGGTATGATATTATTCTTTGTATTAACGGTAATTTTCCTCGAAATAAAGAAAATAGTTCCAATTTTTTTATGGGCTAAAATCGTTGGAATATATGATCCTACAGAGGAATCAGCTAATGTAAGGATAGTTCTTGCAGGAGATTGCAAATTCAAGGATAAAGATTCCTACTCTAAGTTAGAAGGAGATATGACTGAGATGTATAGTGAGTTATCAAGAAAATATGGGAATAAATTAGATAAAAGACAGATGGCTAGTAACATATCAAATAGTCTTTCAATTGGGCCGCAAGGTTCAACAAAATTAAATAATAAATTAAGAGAAATAGAGAAAGAATCTGCTGATTTAGAAAGGAATTTTGTTGCTGGTAAAATAAGCGAAGAGGAATATAAGAAAATGAAGGCGCAGATAGAAGCAAAAAGACAACAACTTGATACTTTATTTGATCTTATAAATGGTTAGTTAATTTTTAATTTACAATAAAAAGATTAGAAAATTATATTGATTATTGCGATTTAATATTTAAAGTTAAGTAAATAAAAGTATTATTATAAGGCTAAACGTTTACTTCTTCTTAGAAGAAGCCAATTCTTTCTGTCTAAGCTCATTCTTAAGCTTAGCAATCTTCTTTTTTAAATGTCTATACTTACCAGCATCAGCTGGCTGAAGCCCTTGCGTCTTCTTTATGTTCATTTTCAGGAGCTCCATCTCCAGATCCTTCAGATTCTCTTCTGCCATTTATTTTTATTCCTCCTATAGTTTCTGTTGGCACAACAATTGTCACTTTTATGCCAATAGACCCTCTTTTTAAAACTAACTGCTTCTTTGCAGTTCTTACGCCAAAAAATTCAATTTGTCCCGTTTTTGGCATTACACTGCCTATAGGTCTAAATTTAAAATGTGCTGCCCTTTCTTTTATAACCCCACCTATTTCTATCTCTACTCCTTTAGCACCGGCTTCCATTATACTATCCATCGCCTTATGAGCTACGACTTTATATTTCATTGGGCCATACTTAGCAATTTTAAAAGCTATTGAATCTGCAACTATTGCAGGATCCAAATTTGGATTAGAGGAGTTTTCTACTTCTATTCTCGGTGATTCTTGATTGAAAAATTGACCAAGTTCTTTTGAACTTTCTTTTAGTATCTGATTAGCTCTCGTAACTATTGCTCCTGGCTTTGGCGTCTTTATAACTATTTTCATTCCTAGAGGTGTTTTATCCATCTTTATATCGCTTATCCCAAATCTGTTAAATTTCTTAAGAAGAAATTCTCTAGCAGCCTCTTCATTAACTTTACTTGCTATTATTTTTTTTGGTAACATACTAATCATTCCGCTTTCAAATAATTATTTTCTCCATTTTTATTGCTTTCTTTATTATCTTTTTCCTCAGTTTTAAACTCTTCTACTTTTTCTTCTTTTTTAACTTCATCCTTTTTCTCTTCTTTTACATTCTCGTTTTTATTTTCGCTTTTTTCTTCTGCTTTATTTGAAACTTTTTGCACTACTTTCTTTTCCTGGTCAACCAGCGAGTAAATAACTAAATTCGTACGCTTTCCATGCCTATAAACTGAACCGCTGGAAAACCTTGGATAACCTCCTCTCCCAAGAGAATATCCTGTTATTAATATTTTTGATTCATCAAAACCCATATTTTTAGCATTGCTTTCCAACTCTTCAATTAATGAGATTACCTGTTTTGTTGCTTTTTGTGGAAAGCCAGCAGGTACACCGTGCTTATGGCCTTTACTTGGATATTTTTTGAAGGGGATATAAGCTTCTTTTGAAAGAACTTTATTAAGAAAAGAAACTGCCTTTTTGAGTTCTTTACCCTTTACGGCCTCCATTATTTCATGCGTATGCTTCAATGAAATTGGCATAAGATTTCTCTTAACCTGAATTCTCGTTAATGGTTTATGCACTTTATCACTTATTGCCGTAACAGCCGCACTATTTTTATTATCTTCTGCCATAATTTACTTAATCGGTACAAATCCGCTTGAACGTGTTGCTTTCATACCTGGAGAACCATGCTTTACTTGTTTTGTTGTCAAAGAAAACTCTCCAAGTCTATGAAAAACCATGTTCGGCTTGATTTCTATTGGTACAAACTCTTTGCCATTATGAACGTGTATCGTTAAACCAACGAAACTTGGTAAAATAAACATTTCTCTCATATGCGTCTTTATTTGCTTAGATTTTGCAGATTTCTTTTTCATGTTTGATAAAAAAGCTTTTTCCTCTGGTGAAAATCCTTTTTTAATAGCTCTTCTAAAATCAGCATTAGCAATCTTAGCCAACTCCTCATTTGTTAAATTCTTGAGTTCTTCTATAGTTTTTCCTCTAAATTTATACTCTTCCATTACCTTTTACCTGTTCTCTTAGGAGCTATTGCCCCCACTTTTGCACCTGGTGGAGAATTCCTAGAGGAACTCTTAGATTTGTGTTGTGTACTTCTCCTCTTACCTCCAAATTTGTGCTCATAAGCGTTCATAGCAACGGCAGCATTCATAGGCCAGTATCTACTTCTTGCTTTTATAAGGTGATATTTATTACCTGCTTTATAGAAGGGTTTTTCCTTTCTTCCAGAATTAGCTATTCTACCTATTATTGCCCTGCAATTTGCATTTAACCGTATATTTCTGCCGCTTGATAAATATAAAGTTACTTCAGAACCGTTGTTCTCTACAACTCTAGCAGTATTTCCTCCAGCCCTTACTAATTTACCACCATCACCTGGTTTAAGTTCAATATTATAAACGTTTGTTCCTGTCGGTATATCAACTAAATGCAGAATAGAACCGTTTGTTATTGAGTCCTTTTTTAAATATGTTATTATCATGCCCTCATAAGCCCCTGTAAATGCGGGTAAAAATGCCATGTTCCCATTTTCAAGTTTAACTTGCATTAAAGGTGCCGTTCTATACTGATCATGAATCAATTTAACTATTCTGGCATTCATAGGCTCCGAGAATAACGGTAGTCTAACTTGGGCTATAGCCTTGAAATCGTTGAATCTGAAGACTCTACTTTTTCCCCTTCTCCTTGACCTTGGTACTTTCATATTTATTGAAATTATACACTACTTATGTTTTTTAACTTTAAATATATTTTTATACTACTAAAAATATAATTAATACTTAAAGATATTCATTAATAATGAAATACAAAGCATTAAAGCTTTTCGGAGAGGATATTTTAAATGAAGCTAGACTTTTTTCAAATCTATGTTTAGAAGGTAAAAGGTGGGGAGGAAATCCCATTCTAATAGTTCTAGATGCGTGCTTAGACAGTTCTGGATTAAATTACTTCACCGTTGTTGTTCCAAAAGTAAGGTATTTCCGTGAAAAGTATATAATAAGCAGAAAAATTAAAAGTTGCACAGAATTCGAAAAAATAAAGAAAGAAGAACTCCTTAAAATTTTTAAAAATGAAAGAGTATGGAATGCAATGAAATCAATTTGCTCATTCCTATCAGAAAACGATAAATCTTTAGAATTTAAAAAATTAAAAAAGTGGGCAGAAAATGCCAACCCAAAAGAAATAAAAAATGATCCAATCGGAAAAATAAAAGGAGTCGGGTTAAACACTTTTCAATACCTTAGAATTCAATGTGGCATTGACACAATAATGCCGGATAAAATCATAATAAAGTGGATAAAAAAGAATTTTAAGGATATTGGGAGCCCTTATGATGCTATAGAGGAAGGAAAAAGAATAGCTAAGTCTTTAGACATAAATTGTATAGAATTATGCTGGGCCATATGGATAAAAGAGAGTAAAGAACTTAATCGAATAAAAATTGAATAGATATATAAAATATAAAAAACTAACTTTTCTATGAATATAGATAAAATAAATTTTATAAAAAAGTCGTTTGTAAATTTTGAATCCAAAAGCGAGAAAATACTAATATATAGGGAAATTGGGGAGGACAACTTTCATTTCGTATTTAAATGTCCAAAATGCGGAAAAGACAATGACTTCTTAGGAAGCTTAAATTTAGAAAAGAAAAAGGAAAAGGGAAAATTAAAGGAAGTATATACTTTTAACTGTAAATTTTGTAATGAAGGATATTCTATAGAAAGGCTAAAGCCACCGCGTGGAAGCGGAAAGTAATATGAATAATTTGAATGACCTAACAATAAAATTAGTAAATGATTTTAAAATAAAAAGCGATAATGAAAATGGTCAAAATTTTCTAGTGGATGAAGAAATTTTAATGCAAGAGATAAATGAAGCCGAATTAGAGAAAGATGACATAGTATTAGACATAGGAGCAGGATTTGGTAGCATAGAGAGTGAAGTAAGAAAGATATGCAAGATAATAGCGGTAGAAAAAGAGGTTAAATGTTACTCTTATCTTTTGGATAAATATGAGATAGATAAAAACGTTGAGATAATAAATGCAGACGCATTAGACATTGTGTATCCAAAATTTACAAAAATAATAGCAAATCCTCCTTATAATATAATAGACAGGATAATAGAGAAGATATCAAACTATGACTTTAATATAGGGGTTATGATAATACCAAAAACCATCGCTGAACAACTTTATTCACAAGAAAATAAAACTTCTTTTTCAGCGATTCAAAAAGTATTTATAGATTTCAAAAAAATCGCAGACGTGCCTAAGAATTCTTTTTATCCCGAGCCGAGGGTTACAAGCACGATGATAAAGTTAAGAAAAATAAAAAATAACATCTTACAGGAGATATTTAAAAGGCGAGAAATGACCGTAAAAAACGCCATAATAAATGCAACTTTAAGTATACAAAATAAAACAAAACGGGAGAGTAAAAAAGAATTCTATGAATACAGTAAAGATATAAAGGATATTGAAAACAAACAAGTAAAGAGTTTGAACTTAAGGGAAATTAATCTTATAATTGATATGTTTAAATAACTACTTTGACTGCTCTGGCATCTTTACACTTACTACTTTGCTTATTCCTTCACTATTCATTGTTACTCCATATATAACATCTGCATTTATAAGAGTAGTCTCATTATGGGATATTATTATAAACTGAGAAGTCGCAGAATATGCTTTCACTAAAGCTGAGAAATTCCCTGCGTTTATAGAATCAAGTGCTGCATCTACTTCATCAAGAACGTAAAAAATTGCACCGGTATACTTCGATAAAGACATTATAAGAGATATTGCAAGAACTGACAATTCCCCGCCACTTAGCCCTCTAATATTTCTAACTTTTTTATTTGGTAGATCTACAGATATATCCAAGCCAGAAGGGAATACATCTTCGTGATCTTCAGGCACTAGAGCTGCGTTTCCACCGGTTATTGAATTAAATACTTTAGTGAATATTGAATTAATTTCAGACAGCGTTTTGTTGAAAGATTCCAATTTCTTCTGCTCTATCTCAGATATAACAACCATTATTCTTTCTCTTTCTTCATTAAGTTTAACTAATTTACCAGAAAATTCATCATACTGTTTTTCAGTTTCCATAAATTTATTCAGGGCCAACTCATTTATAGGGCCAAACGAATCTATCTTTGAATTTAATGAATTTAGGTCTTTTGATATTTTATCTAATTTATCTTCTTCTGTGGGTTCTATACCATCGACTTTATACTTTTTATATTCTTCTTCTGCAGTTTCAAACTTTACTCTTAATTCCGCTTCTCTTACTTTGAGATTGTTAATCTCATTCCCTAAACCTTGAGACTTGGAATACAATTGCTCTCTTTCCTTTTGCAATGTTGACAAGGAAGACATTAATTCAGTTCTTCTTTTCCTCAGCATCACAAGTTTATCTGATTTATTCGCTAATTCTTTCCTTGCCTTTTCATAGCTTTCTTGTGAATCTTTTATAGCGTTTTCAACGTTTTCTATCTCTCTTTCAAACTTATCCTTCTCTTTCTCCAGTTGATTCAACCTTTTCTCAATGTTTGATATTTCAGACAGCAAAACTGTGGAAAGCCGGTTTCCTGAAGTTGCAATTTTAACTTGAAGTTCATTAACTTCCCGCTCCAAGGATTCTATATCTTTTCTATGATTTGATGCTTCAGGCTTTTTACTCTCTATATCAGAAAGTTCCGACTTAAATTGAATTACTTCATTCTCTAAATTTCTTATCTTTTCAGATATTTCTGATTCTGTTCCAGTGAATTTTCCTCTTTCTTTTGATAATTTTTCTATATCTATTTTTATTTCATCAAGCAATTTCTGTTGTAACTTTATTTCTGACATCGTAGAATTTAGAAGAGACTCTTTTTCTATTAATTCTTCGTCTATTTTTTCTTTTAAATGAGATTTTTCTTGTATTTCCTTGTTTATATCTGATATTTTACGGTTTATATTCAGTACATTTGGCACTTCAAAATGGCCGCCTGATATTGTACCAGTTCTTTCAAAAACAGTACCATCTAAAAGGACCATTCTAAACTTATTTATAAGCTTTTTTGCTGAATCGAAGCTATCAACTAAAACAGTGTCGCCAAACACGAATTTCATTGCATTTGAGTAAGTCTGAGTAAAACTTACTAAATTTATTACATAGTCTATAACCCCATTTTCTTTTAAATCTGTAAAATTATAATTGTATTTTATTGCTGATATTGGCAAGAAAGTATAAAATCCAGATTTTTCAGATTTTAACTTCTCTATGCATCTTCTAGCAACTTCTTCATTTTCTACTACTATAAAATCGCTTCTTCTTCCTATGGATCGCATTACAGGGATATTATATTTTTCATCTTTTAAAGAAAAAAGTTCAGATACTGCACCATGTACACCTTGAATTTCTTTTTTTAATTTACTTACAACTTCTATTACTTTATTTTGGGAAGAAAGCATATTTCTCTGATTAAGAAGCTGTTCCCTAAGGAGGTATATAGAATCTGATTCTCTCTTAGATTGATTCTTTAGCCTGTCTATTTCCGGCTTCATTGAAGAGAAAGAGATTGTTAGTTCCTTTATTTTTTTATCGATCTCAAATTTTCTCTCTTCAAGCTTGGTAAGTTCTTCTTCTATCTGCGCCACTTTTGGATAGTCGGCTATAACAACCCTTAACTCGTATATTTTTTTCTCATGGTCATATATTTTCCTCTCTAGCTCTTCTTTATTCTTTAAGTAATTTTCAAACTTAAAATCTGCCTCTATCAGAGACATCTTCTTTGAATTTAACTGCTGCATTTTTTCTTCCAATTTTGCTTTTTCCTCTTCTTCTTTCTTTATTTGGCTCTTCATATCTTCATACGATTTGGAAAGTTCTGATATGGAAGAAATTATATTTTTAAGCTGTTCCTCGTCATTTTTTAGCACAGCGTCTAGCCTTGCCAATTCAGCATCAAGTTCTTTTGTTCTTTTTTCTGATTCCGCTATCTCTTTTTCCCCTTCTGCTTCTGCCTTAGTATTTATATTATCTAATTCATCATTTATTCTCTTCAATCTTAGGTTTATAGAATCAATTTCTGAGGATAAAGATTCATTGCCTTTTTGCATCTCTTTAAGTTTTTCTGAAACTGCTTCTAGATCCCTATAAGCATTTTGCTTTTTTAAGTATGATTGTTTTGACATTAATTCTCTCTGCTTTTTCTTCAGTTCTTGAAATTCTACTGCCTTTGTCTTCTCTTTTTCTAATTGATCCATCATTTTTTTCTTTTCATTCAGAATTGTTTCTATTTTTGATATGTTGTCCTCAACTTTTTTCATCTCATTCATTGCTTTGCTTTTCTTATCTTCAAATATGCTTATACCAGAAATATCGTTTATGAGATTTAATCTATCTTCGCTTGTAGACCCTATAACTTCGAGTATTCTATTTTGAGGTATTATATTAAAACCATCTTGCCTAAATTTTACCATTGCAAGAGTATTTAACACTTCTTCTCTTGTTGATGCTTTTCCGCTTATCCTATAAACGCTTTTACCATTTTTGTCGACTTTTCTGCTAATAGAAACTTCATTATCTTCAATATTCTTGAAGTCCTTGTTTGAATTATCAAGTATTACGTTTACCTTTGCATGTTCCGCCGGTCTTCCGTTTTTTCCCCCATTAAATATCAAATCAGTAAGAACATCACTTCTCATCTCTTTTTTTGATGAGCCTCCAAAAACGAAAAGTAGCGAGTCTATAATATTGCTTTTACCAGAGCCGTTAGCTCCTGCTATTGCATTGAAGCCATTTACAAAATCAAATTTTATATGCCCCGCAAATGATTTAAAATTCTCCAATTCTATCTGTTTTATATAAGTCATAACAATAAGTATTTAGAAAAGATTTTAATATTAAACGCTAACTATCTCTACGCTACTAAATGTGAAGAAACTAGCTTTTTAATCTTCTCAGGTAGATACTTTCCACGTATGTGTAGTACAACTTCATTGCTAGGATGAGTTTCATCCTCATTTTCAGTAAATATAAATATCTCATTACTATCAACTATGATAAACCTGCCTATATCAATATCCATTTTGTTAAGTTTACCTATCTGCTTGATTTCATTTGCTAAGGTTTCATTTATATCCTTTACAGGTGCAAATACATGTATGGTTACGTTATTCGCTTTTGCCTTCTTTAAAGCTCTACCAAGAGCGCTTATCTTCTTTTCTAACGATTTTTCAGTTGTAACGACCACTATCTCATTCTTTGCAGAACCTATACTTTTCTTTATTCTAAAGTAGATATTATCTAAACCTTGATATGAATTAGCTACCTTACCTTCTTCTATGTATTTTATCCCCTTGTTATATAAATTTTGTAAATCATTCAGAACGCTGCTATCCTTAAGTTTTTTTAACTTTTCCAATTTCTGGTCAAATGACTCTTTAGCTTTTTCTTCTAATTTTTCAATCAATTCTTCAGGAGGTATTGCTCTGTAACTTATAGGTTTACTTAAATCTCTAACAATAAAACCACCATTTTCCAACGAAACGAGTATATCATAAGCTCTAGATTTTGGGATATTCGC
The DNA here is from genome assembly GCA_964641875.1 of Candidatus Woesearchaeota archaeon. Taxonomy (GTDB): domain Archaea; phylum Nanobdellota; class Nanobdellia; order Parvarchaeales; family Parvarchaeaceae; genus Parvarchaeum. The sequence continues at coordinate 48,362 of CAZXLU010000001.1, forward strand.
TATCTCACTTAACTTACCAGATGTAGATTTTCCTTGTGAAAGCAATGCTAACCACACTTTTGCTTCATACAGATTAAGACCAAACATCCTTCTTATTTTAGCAATGTAATCTTCACTAAAAGATAATGCCATATTTTATCACCTATAGATTACTAAGCAATAAACAAATATATAAACCTTTCTTTTTCACCAAAAATAAAAGTAAAAAATAAAAATTAAACAATTTTTACACTCGCACCTTAAATACCCACATTGAAAAGGCAAATGTAATTATGCCCCATATTATCTCAAATAATGGGTATATATAAACTGATGCTGGCGTCGAAACTGTTGAACGACTGCTTAGCACTGTTGCTGCCGATGAGGTGATTGATACTAATCCCATGACTATTAGGACTACTGCGAAACCAAAGAGTATAAGCCCTATAGCCGCATCAACCATTCTTTTCTCCTCGAGAGCAAACTTCGTATCGACTTTCGCTTTCATAATGTAACTACATTGTTAGTATTTAAAAAGCTTTTCATAAGAATAAAAATCAAATAAATATCACTTAATAATAAATACTTATAAAGATATATTTTATTATGGAAGAAGAAAAATGCATTTTTTGTATGATAGTAAACGGTAAGATACCTTCAAAACAGGTTTATGACGATCCTTTAGTTATTGGTGTACTTGATATAAACCCTGCATCAAAGGGGCACGTCATAATGATACCTAAGAAACACTATGGTAACGTATATGAGATGCCTCAAGAAGAATTTCTGCAGTATAGCAGCATTGGAAGAGCAGTAGGTTATGCTATAATGCTTGCTTTAGCTCCAAATGACGTTGAAATGATATATACAAAGGAGCTCACAAAGGGCAATATAACCCCGCATGCAATAACCCACCTTATCCCTAGATATGATGATGATACTATAAATCATATATGGCAACCGCAGAAATTGGATGAAAGTGAATTCACTGCAATAAGTAATGCTATAAAATCAGCAATAGAAAAAGTAAAAAATGCAGACACTCCAAAAAAAAGTGAAAAAGTGGAGGAGAAACCAAAAAACGAGGAGAAAAAGCCTTCTGTCGAAATAAACAAAAAAGTAGTTGTGTTTTAATTTCCTTTGTATTCTACTTTTTTATTTTCTTCTTTTGATATTTCTTCTTCTATATTTGCTTTTAGCTCTTTAAATTCATCCTTATCGACATCAAAATAATCATAAAAAGAGGGTGTAATCCTCACTATTTTTCTGCCATTTTCTATGCTTGATGATATTAAACCCCTTGATTGCAACTCCCGTATATGTTGATAGGATATGCTTCCTCTTTTTTTTACAAGTTCTGCTTGGGGTATTTTACCATTTACAGCAATCAAACTTAGAGTCATCAAAACTCCTCTACCCATATCTGTCTTGAGAGTATCGTTAACTAGAAATAGTAAATCACTCCTTAACCTCATTCTATACATGTTTCCTTCTGTTAATATGTAAAATGCGCTCTTTCTCTCTTCATATGATTTATTCAATGAATTCACAGCTTTTTTTATTATGAGAGGATCTGCCTTCGTTCTTTTAGATAATTCTTCTATAGTTATTCCATCACCAAATGAGAATATTAAAGCCTCAACGTATTCAGTAATCTTTGCCATAGTATTAAAATGACAAGTAAAGTATTAATTTATTTTACTTTGTTTTTTATGTAAATCTCCTCAAAAGGTGTTTCTTGTGAAACATCGACTTTATCCATATTCGCTATAAAAAGCAGTGGTAAAAATGTGTATATTATTTCTTTTCTATCGTTTTTCTTTGAAATTAATTCAGAAAATAAAACTACATTTTTCATGCCAAATAGTTTAGAAAGTTTCTGCAGCAATAAACTTATCCTCTCTTCAATCTTGATTTCTTTTAACTTTAATTCGAATTTTATCTTCTGCTTACTACTGTAACGCATTGCTTCTCTTATAGTGTTTATAAGCTCAGTAAGAGTTATCTTTCTACTCCTGAAAATAGGTAATTTAGAGGTTACTGTTATATCAAATGGAATAGCCTTTATGTATTTCTGATAAGTTTCATGTTCCTTTTTCTTATTCAATTCAAGCATTTCCTCTATTACTTTATCGGATTTCATCTTCAGTAAAATCGCAGCCGTATAAACAAATTTACCGCCAAACCTAAAATCAACCTGGTTTATTTTTGATATTAAAGTTGCAAACCTGTCTGCTATCTTGACTAAATCAATATCCATTGGATCCATATTCTCTTCTCTTATAATAGTAGTTATGAGGTGTTCCCATCCAAGCTCATCATTTAATATAAGCTTGTACAAGTCTTCGTGATCCATTTAGTTATTAAGCGCCATTACAATTTATTGTTTATCAAAGCCTTTTAACCGAAGTAATTCAATTCCTTTGCCTTCTCCTTTTTGCTATAAAGTTTCTTTGCCATCTCTTCATAGCGCTTAGCATCGTCTTGACTCAAGCTTGGCCTTACCAACTCTAAAGCTTTTTCAAAGTCGTCCTTTGTAACTTTTGAAGCAGAAATATCATTTCTCAATGCATTCATTCCTGCCTCTTTAGTAAGTCGCTCTATGTCAGATCCAACATAGCCTTCGGTTTTCTTTACAAGATATTCAATCAATGCTTCTTTTTCACCTTCTATTGGCATTTTATCGATGTATACTCTTAATATCTCTCTTCTGCCATTTTCATCTGGTGGCGGCACAAATACAATGTTATCAAACCTACCTGTTCTTAATATAGCAGGGTCAACTTTATCTATTCTATTAGTTGCTCCTATAACTATAACGTTTTTCAATGGTTCTATTCCGTCTAATTCTGTCAGAAGCTGGTTTACTACCTGTTCAGTCGCATTATTTCCTTCATAGTTTGACCTTGATGAGGCTATACTATCAAGTTCATCTATGAAAATTATGGACGGAGAAACCTGTCTAGCTTTATCAAATATTTCCCTTATTCTCTTCTCACTTTCACCAACGTATTTATTGTATATCTCCGGCCCCTTAATAGCTATAAAATTGGATTCCGTTTCATGTGCAACTGCCTTTGCCAACATTGTTTTTCCGGTTCCAGGTGGACCAAATAAAAGTATGCCTTTAGGAGGTGTTATACCTATTTTTCTAAATGAATCCGGATGTTTTAAAGGCCATTCTATTGCCTCTTTTAATTGGGATTTTACATCTTCTAAACCCCCAACATCATTCCAATTAATGCTCGGTCTTTCAACCAATACTTCACGCATTGCACTAGGCCTAACGAACCTTAATGCTTCTCTAAAATCATCCATCGTAACTACAAGCTTTTCCAATACTGTTTTTGGGATGTTCTCTCCTTCTTTTACGTTCAATTCGTTTATGTTCCTTCTTATAACGTTCATTGCTGCTTCTTTTATCAATGACTCTATATCTGCGCCTACAAACCCATGAGTTATCTTAGAAATATATTTCAAATCAACCGATTTATCTATAGGCATGTTTCTCGTATGAATGTTTAGAATTTCAAGCCTTCCTTTTTCATTTGGAACTCCAAACATTATTTCTCTATCAAATCTACCTGGCCTACGTAGCGCAGGATCTATTGCATTTGGTCTATTTGTAGCAGCTATAACTATAACTTTTCCTCTGCTTTTTAACCCGTCCATTAAAGTAAGAAGTTGTGAAACTACTCTGTGTTCAACTTCGCCAATGCTTTCCTCCCTCTTCGTTGCTATAGCATCTATTTCATCTATGAAAATTATAGAAGGGGCATTTTTCTCTGCGTCATCAAATATTTCCCTAAGCTTTTTTTCCGCGTCTCCTACCCATTTACTCATTACTTCTGGGCCATTTATAGTTATAAAGTGAGCTTCACTTTCATCAGCTACAGCTCTTGCTAAAAGAGTTTTACCAGTTCCTGGTGGGCCATATAATAACACTCCTCTTGGAGGTGTTATTCCTAATCGCATAAAAATTTCTGGATGCTTTAAAGGTATCTCAACCATCTCTCTTATCTTAGAAACTTCATCAGATAAACCTCCAACATCTTCATAGCTAACATGTTTTACTCTTGCTTCTTCTGATAATTTTACTGGCTCTGGAGATATGTTTATATCTGTGTTCTCAGTTATTACTACAAAACCTTTCGGAGCTGTAGATGTCACTAGAAAACGAAGTTCTGAGAAACCGAATTGGAAAGATGGAAAAGCAGTACTATCAAATATGCTCCTCATTATATCATCACCAAAAAATGAAGCAAATGATGTTCTTCCCCCACTACCTAAAGTTATAATATCTCCTTTTGAAACTGCCCTGTCAAGAAGCATCCTTCCTATCAATTCTTCTACTCCCCTTAATTGTGTGCTTGAAAGAGGGGACAAATTTACAGAATCTGCTTCATAAACCTCTGCTTTTTTTACGATCACATTTTCTCCTATCGCTGCCTTTGCATTCTTCCTTGTAGTACCATCCATTCGTATTATGTTTAGCCCCAAGTCCCCTGGATGTGCTCTGTCCACCTTTGCAACGGTTTTTCTATTACCCTCTATCTCTACAAAATCTCCAGGCCTTACACCTATCTGTTTCATCCATGCAGTTCCTATTCTTACAGAATTTTGTCCTATATCATCCTGCTGCGCTTCTGCCACCTTAAGGCTTATCTCAACCCTATTATCATCTTCCATGTTTTAACCTCCTAAAACGAACACTCTTTTTTTCACGTATTCGACATTCCATTTTTTTATAAAACTTTCGGCACTCTTTTCCTTTGAAGAGGGAACAAAAATAGCACTTTTTGTTAGTCTACCACCCCCTAATGCTTGTAATAAACCTTCTTTCCCTCTCCTCCCAAGGAGTGCATAATTAAAAAGCATTTTTCTGCTTTGAGGCAGTTTAGTAAGATCATAGAATATCTCTGTAACTTGACTAAAACCCAATTTATTTAGAAACGGTTCATTATCAAATAAGCTTACTGCATCCATAAAATCAGAAAGCATTTTCCTTTGTATTATATCCATCAAGTCTAGAAACTCTACGTTATTACCGAAAAATCTTTCTATTTTATTTTCATTTTCTGTGTTATCCTCTTTTAATATAACGTACAATTTCTCATCTTTTTCTATAGCATCAAAAAGGCATTCAATTACGTCATCAGGAATTTCATTAATTTCCATATGTTTATTATAAACCATATGAAAGAAGTAATATAAATACTTTACGCTTTTCAGCTATTTAAATACTTAAAAATTCGGTTCTCTTAATTAACAACATTTACATGAGCAATTGCATTTTCCGCTCTTGTGTTCACAGCAGTTACATTTACATTTTTCTTCCATATTTGTAATAAAGTATTTAACATTATTAATGTTTTCTATGCATTGTTTAAAAAAATGAATAGTAAAGTTTAAAAAGACTAAAAAGATAAAAATAGCATGGTAGTTACAACAGATGCTGGAGCGTTATATGCCATAGCCGCGGCAATAGCAATAGCCGGTGGATTAATAGGTACTGGTATGGCACAGCAAGGAATTGGTGCCGCAGGTATGGGTATAATAGCAGAGAAGCCTGAAAAATTTGGTCAGGTTCTTTTCTTCTTCGTAATCCCTGAAACACTTTGGATAATAGGTTTCGTATTAGGATTAATATTGCTTTTACAGATACTTTAAGGTTAATATATGGGATTAGAAAAAATAGCAGAACACATAGAGAAAGAAACAGATACAAAAGTTAAAAAAATAGTTCTAGAAGCCCAATTAAAAGCAAATTCTATTATGAGGGACGCAGATGAAAGATCGAAAAAAATAATGGACGAAGCAACAAAAAGGGCAAGGATTTTAAGAGAAGAAAAAAAGGAAATAGAAAGAGCAAAAATAAATGTGGAAAAAAGCAGTATACTTAAAAAAGCATTAAGCTATGCCTTTGAAGATAGCATGAGCAACTTATATAAAGCAGAGGAAGAATTTAGCAAAACAAAAGACTATGAAAGGCTTATGTCTATTCTTATAAAAGATGCAAAGAAAACACTTGGAGAAGATGCAACAATATTCTTTAACAAAAGAGACCTTGAAACTATTGGAAAAAAAGAAAAAAATGCAAAGCTTTACAATAAAAAGATATTTGGCGTATATGCTGAGTCTAAAGATGGAAAACTTTCTATGGATCTGTCTTTAAACAAGATAATACAGCAGCTTGAAGAAAAAATAGCTAAAAAAGTCATAGATAGACTGGAGAGATAAAATGGATTCTACATATGCAGGAACATACGGTCATGTAAAAGCAATATCCTTGGATCTCCTAAAAAAAGATGAGATTGATAGGATAAAAGAAAGTAAGAAAGATGAATTTTTAGCTACTCTTTCAACAACTTCTTATAAAAATGAAATAGATTCATTCTATAATCAATTCAAGGAACCAGACATAATAGATATTGTTGTGAATACTCATTTCATAAAGAACTGCAATAGATTACTAACGTTACTTCCAAGTACTGGAAAAAATTTGATAAGAAACTACCTATCAAAAATAGATATACAGAATATAAAACTTATACTGGCCGCGAAACTTATAGGAAAGAATTTAGAAATTGCGGATAACCTTTTGGTAGTCGATAGAGGATTCCCTGCTGGGGTGTCAAGCCCTTTAATTTCTAAAGAAGAATATAACAATATAATAGCACAAAAAGACATAGTAGAAGTCATCAACTACTTAACAAGATATCAATATGGCAAGGTTCTTCTTCCATTTTCTGTTTCTGCTGAACTTAGCAGAGATGTTACTGGTATGTCTTTAGCACTTGACATAGACTATTACAATAACTTGCTAAACAGCTTCAAATTCTACATGGGAAACGAAGGTCCCGTGTTAAGATTTATACAAGGATTAATTGATTTAAGAAATATAATGACAATAATAAAAGAAATAGAATTAAAAAAACCCTCAAAGGAATTGCTTATACAAGGAGGGAGTATCCCTATAGATAAGTTGACAGAAATGTCAAAAGGCAGAATTGAAGACCTTATCAAAAGAATACCATATAATTTAGAAGAATCCAATAAACTTTACTTGGAGGATAGATTAATAGCGAATTTTGAAGTCGAATTAAAAAAAATTATATATGACAAATACCTTTCAATATTCAAAACCAATTCGCTTTCGATCGCTTCTGCATTTTCATTTATAATACTTTCTGAAATTGAAAGGGATACAATAAGATTAAATTGGTTTAAGAAATATTATGGAATAGAAAGGAAATTAGTCGATACTGGCTACGGAATCACTGGGTATGGAATTTAAAAAGATGGTTTTTATAGGGGAAAGGCAAGATTCCTTGGGATTACAACTAGCAGGCATAGACAAAACATTCACATTAAAGGGAAAAGAAGCGTTAGATGAAGTTATTAAATTAATAAAAAGCAAAGAGTACAATCTTATAATAGCAGAAGAAGACATAAAAGAATATGCCGACCAAAATGAGATAAACATTATAAATACAAGTGTAGATCCACTTGTTTTGCTTATACCTTCTGAGGAAGTAGGTGAAAACTCTGAATCCTTAGAAAGTTTAGCTAAAAGAGTGTTGGGGGTGGATATAACTAAGTTAAAATAAACATGGAAGGAAAGGTAATAGGAATTTCTGGTTCTGTTGTAACAGTATCGGGGTTAAAGGAACCTAAAATGAATAATATAGTTTTCATAGGAGAAAAAAACCTCGTTGGAGAGATAGTTAAAATTGAAGGTGAAAATGCTATAATTCAAGTTTATGAAGACACAAGTGGATTAAGTGTCGGAGAAAGCGCAACGGATAGCGGAGAAGCTTTATCAGTAGAACTCGGCCCAGGATTGATAGGATCCATATTTGATGGTATACAAAGACCCTTGGATAAAATTCTAAACAAAGAAGGGACATTCATAGGTAGTGGTATAAAAGTAGATTCGCTTGACAGGGATAAAAAGTGGCATTTCAAACCGAAAGTAGAGGTTGGGAAAGAAGTTTCTCCAGGTGAAGAAATAGGAGAAGTTAAAGAAAGCTCTCTTGTAAAACATAGGATATTAGTGCCTATAAACAAAAAAGGTGTTGTAAAAACCATCGTAGAAGAAGGAGAATATACTGTTGATGAAGTAATAGCTATCTTAGAAAATGAAGGCAAAAAAGAAGAAATAAAACTAATGACAAAATGGCCTGTCAGAACTGCAAGGCCCGTAAGAGAAAAGCTTTCCCCCACAATTCCTCTTTTAACTGGGCAAAGGGTAATAGATACTATGTTTCCGGTTGCTATGGGAGGAACTGCAGCGGTACCAGGGCCATTTGGATCAGGAAAATGTGTATTGGGGGAAACTCCAGTTTTATTAGCAAATGGCGAGATAAAAAGCATTGAAGAAATTTACAAAGAAAATGAAAATGATAGCGATATAGAATACCAAGATGAAAATGAAACATTGTTAAGGCTTAAGAGTCCACTAAAACTATTTTCGATGTATGATGGAAAAGTTAAAGAAAGCCAATCAAAATTCCTGTATAAAGGCAAAAGTGATTCGGTTATAAAAATAAAGACAAAGACTGGAAGGGAAGCAAAAATAACACCTGTACACAAGCTATTCAAATTAGATGGAGCAGGTATAAAGGAAGAATCTGCAGAAAACCTTCGAAAAGGGGATTACATAATCGCGATAAGAAAATTTGAGGTAAATAAAGAAATACAGAAAATAGACCCATACGAATACTTATTTGATGCAAGAACAATAGACAAAAATATTTTACTAAAAATGAAGGATTTACTTAAAAACGTTAAA
>CAZXLU010000002.1:0-53708 GCA_964641875.1 Candidatus Woesearchaeota archaeon
GAGTTATCAACAATAATCCAAATTTGGCAACACTTGATAGTAACTTCGTAGGATCTACAAACACTGTTCCAGTGATCGTAATGGGTGGTCCTGCAGTCAACACGTTAGCAGAAACTTTGCTTAATCTAACAGCACCAGTTTACGGATCGCAATTTACTAACTTAACAGGCGTTGGATCTAATGAAGCAGTAATTGAATTGTTCAACAAAGTTTCAGCATTCAATAATGAACCAGCACTTTGGGTAGCAGGTTACAATGCATCCGGCACAGTAGAAGCTTCCGAAGTATTAGCAGCTTCATTAGTTGGACAGCCAGTAGTTAACTTGACAGGTAATAAAGTAATACTTAGTACCTCATCATCCAATTATACGGGCGTAACTATTGTGCCTACTAATAGCAGCAGCTAAAACTTAACTCACATTAAGAAAACTTGAAGGGATTTTCCCTTCTATTTTTTATTTTTAATTTATAAGTTTATAAATTCTAGTTTCTTTTAATTAAATAACATTAATCTATGAAAATTATATTTAAGGCTAAAAACGTTGAAAAGAAAAGAATTAACAAACAGTTAATAGCGGTTATAGCCTCGTTTGTTGTTATAGTTGCATTAGTATATTTTATAGCGGTTTCATTGAATCACGTTTCACAGAATCATGAAATATCAAAATTAAATGCGGAAGCAGCAGCTTATGCAAGACAGTTAACAAGCGAAGTATCAGTAAATTCAAGCGCATGCACACAAAATTATTCTTCAATATTAAATAAAAGCAATCCAAAATTGGGTTGTGGAGTAGTATTTTACTGCTATTACTCTTCATCTTGTCAATACTCTGGGCCACAATCAAATAATTATGTTAGTTTCTTGTGTGATGCTTTTAAGCCAAATCAAGTTATAGCTACAGGAATGTGCTTTAAAGTAGCTTTGAGTTAATAAATGGATAATTTAAAACAGATAGGAATAGAAAACTTTGAAACATATAACTTAAAGGGAAAGCTTTTTGAAAGAGAAGAGGATTTCATAGTACAGGAAATAGAAGAAGATGGAGAAATCCTAACAGTAGAAAGAGAGGATCAAAAACCATCAAATAACTCTTTAGACAACAGGGAGAATTATCTAATTTTTACGTTAGTTAAGAAAGGCATGTCAACTCCAGAGGCATTAAAGTTTATTTCAAGGAATTTACATATAAATATAAAAAGGATTGCTTATAACGGAAATAAAGATAAAAGGGCTTTGACTTCTCAAAGAATAAGTATATTTAAATTCGATGCACAAAGATTGAAAATAAACAGTGAAAGATTATTTGTAAGGGATTTAGGTTATAGCAGTCAACCTTGTAAGATAGGAAAGTTATACGGCAACCACTTCACAGTTTATGTTAGTGATTTTTATAATGATGGTGTTAATATAAATCAAATAAAAGAGGACTTGAAAAAAGGGATACCAAATTTCTATGGTCCACAAAGGTTTGGTTCAGCGTCATTAAATATAAAAGTGTCAAAAAGTATACTGGAGAGCGATTTCAAGTCAGCTTTTCATTCTTTGGTCTTGGAGGAAAGAAATGAATCTGAATTAAATAAGGACAAGAGAAATGAATTAAAATCCTTATTTGAAGCCTATTTTTTAGACGGGAAAATAAACAGAGAAAAAGCAGTCGAAACCTTGAAGTCCTTACCAAATTTTATGTATTTTGAAAGAGAATCTTTGTATTATTTATTAGAGCACAAAAATGATTATGCCGGTGCAATAAGACTTATGCCTAAGTATATCCGTTTGATGATTCTACAATCTTTTCAGTACTATTTTTTTAATAAAACAATAAGTGAATTGTTGAAAAGAAATAAATTAAATGAATTTGAGAGCATTCCAACAATAGGATATGACATAAAATTAGATGATAGCGAGATCAGCAACATTATAAAAGATTTAATGGAAAGGGAAGGAATAGAGAACGTAGAAGAACTCAAATTAAATAGTATGCCAGAAGCAAGTTTAAAATCTTTCCTACATCCAGCTTTTTTCATACCAGAGAAATTTGACATTGTTACGGAAGGAAAAAATGCGGTTATAACATTTGATCTAAAAAAGGGTTCTTATGCAACTGTGCTTTTATTGAAGCTTTTTGGAGTAGAGGGATTTTAGCCTTTGATTGTATTTTTTATTAGGAATCCCTAAAAATTATCAACTACATATATTTATGTAAGGAGCATACCTGCATATTGTTGCCGTAAGCTGTTGAGTATTTTCATAACCAACGTAAGTTTCATTTTCGTTTATTATTAATGTGGGGTAGGAAGTTACATTGTATGTTTTGTCTATAGCTTTTACCGGCGTTATGTTTGTGTTTGCGTTTAGTACTGTAGCTATTATGGTATAATTTGATTTCTGTTCTAAATAAGAAAGCTCACTTCCCTCCGTTCCGCAATTAGAACACCCATTTTGAGGATAAAGCATCAGTACATTAACAACTTTATGTCCACATTGGTTTTCTACTCTCTGCGCCAAAAGCCAATAACTTATTCTTGTATACGTGAATCTATCTAAAAGATTTGAATAGTAAGAAGCGTAAAGGGAGTTTGAATCAGCTGAGGTAATCTCTTCATTCAAATTTTGAAGTTGCTGGTCAAGAGAAGAAAGGCCGCCATTAAGTATAGCACACGAAACACTTGAATTATAGCTCCCTATGGATGCTGTCAATGAAAGTGACTGTAGCTCTTGCTCATAGTTGTTTAATTGTGATTCTAGTAAGGGGATCTTTAAATTCGCTATTGCGTACCCTAATACAAAAGCAGTAGATATCGCAAATATTACTGCGAGTGATGCCAATATTAGCTTAGTTTTGTTTTTTTTCAATTGCGACTTTTTATTTTCCATTCTATCCTCTTATTAAGAAGAGTTGCATTTATAAATCCGTATAGCCATGTTAGACCAAGAAAATATGAGAACAATGTTACATATAAAGCTATGTAAATTGTGTCTTTCACAGTTTCTATTTTTTTTGTTACAGCTTTTAATGCGTAGAATAGTGAATATATTCCAAAAACCAATAAGAATATCCCTATAAAAGACAAGGTGTCTATGCTATAAAATGAATCAATTAAAAGTTGATGCAGTTCTTGTAATGAGAAATTTATTCCGACTGTAGAAATGCTTATTAAAATAGTCGAAATGTAATAATATATATAGTATCCTACTAAAGGTAGTGCCACTATTGAAAAGAAAACCGAAGCAAATATCATTATCATTATATTCTTGTCTATTCTCCCGTTATTTTTATCATTCATTATCCTTTTTCTATATTTAAGCATATTATAGAAGAATCCGGAATACCATCTGCCCCTTTGTTTGAATAGAGAATAGAATGTTGATGGTACTATAGTGTATGAGAATGCGTCGATAACGTTTTCAACCTTATAACCTTCTACCAGAAGATGTATAGCTATCTCCATGTCTTCTGTTATGTTCTTTTCATCAAAGTAACCTATCTTTTCAATTGCCGTTTTTCTGAATATAGAACCTGGGCCAGGAGCAACCATTAAATTTCCAACAAAACTGAAAGCTTTTCTTAATACAATTGAAAATATATAGTCATATTTTTGTATTGATTGGACAAATTTTTTAGGGTTGTAAACGGCAACAGAAGGCGTTACTGCACCTACTTCTCTGTCTTTGAAGGGAACTATCAATTTTCTTAACATGTCTTTATCAGCGATAGAATCAGCGTCTAAGCTGGCTATAAATTCCTCCTTAACTTTATTTTTAATTATGTAGTTCATAACGGCTGCTTTCCCATTAATCTTCGTGTCTACAACTTCTACGTCTTTTTTTAAGAAAGAATATGCTACTTTCCTCGTTTTCTCATCAGTTGCCTTGTTAAGCCCTATGTAAATTTTTATTTTATTTTTTGGGTAATTACTGTTAAGAATACTGTTAACCGATAATCGCAAATCTTCTCCTTCAAATAGTGTAGGTATTATCACCGCTATTTTAGGAGATGTTTTTATGCTTTTCTTTCTTTCTTTCTTTTCTATTATTTCGAAGTATATGAAAAGCCAGAAAAATATTAGAAGTAAAACTACGGCAGACATTACCTCTAAAAGCAATTTTGAATAAATCATAGAAATTTCTTATTATTTTATGGTTAAATATCTTTAATTAAATATTTTTACTAAGGATATACAGGAAGATAAAACGAGTCTGCTATGTAATTTACCATATAATTCATAGCAACCTATGCTGTTGTTCTCTCTTGATAGATTTATATTATACTTTACTCCATACTTTAAATCTATAACGGGAGTATAAATGCATTTGCTTTTTGAAAGTCCATAAGTATAAAGATAAACTCCATTAATTTCATCTTCAAGTGTATAGTTTTCGTTTATATTTCCTATGCTTATTACCGGATACTGTGAATAGTTTTGTCCTCTTATATAAGTGGCACTTATACCATAATAATTAAGATAAACCCAATTGTTTGATTGAACTGTACAGTTTGTAGTTCCGTATTTCTGTATGAGCAACTGTTTTGCAGCAGCCATTTCTTTGTTAAGCGTGTTGATATTGAAGTTCTGTGAGAAAAGGAAGTGATAAGCTATAATCATAGAAACTATGAAGAACAAAACTGTAAAAAGGAGCATTTCTTTTTTAGTTAAAAGTGAGAGCAGTAAAGTTAAAGAGAGTGTAACTAAAAGGAAAAATCTATAATAACCTAATCCGTTAACATAGAGCCCGCTTGCAAAGAAGTATAGAAACAAAGATAAGGCAGATAAAACCGATATAATTGCAATTTCTCTTTTTTTTCTTTGTATATCTTTTATTATACCTCTTTTAAAGACTAATATCAAAACAACAAGCGGAATAAGAGAAATAAGTTCATAAAATCCTTGATAAGTGTACTTTGCATTTGAAATTCCCGTAGAGGTTAAACTAGGAGAATTTTCATGCAATGACATAAAGAATGTGAATAAGAAATCATGGTAAAGTATAATATTGTATAAAAAGAACGGCAGAAGTGCAAGCAATGCTATGCCTGCAAAAATTAGTATTCTTTTTACTGATGGAATTAACTTTTTGTCTATTAAAAATAATGCTATTGGCAAAAATAATATGCTGTCATATTTAGATACAAAAGCCAGTGCCATGAAAACACCTGCAATAGGTTTTTTGAGCTTTATGAAGGATATGAGAAGTATAAGGAAAGAATACATTGGTAATTCTGAACCATTTTTTATTGAATAAAATAAGAAGAAAGGATTAAGTAATATCCCCAAAAGTATAACATATTCTAATTTGAAAGCCTTGGAAAATATGTAAACGGAGATGAAAAATATTACAGTAAAGAACGCTATAAACGCATAGACAGAATACTTTCCAAACACAAAGGAAAATATACCTATAATAAAGCTCTCAAGCAGTGCCCTTTGATTTTCAAAGTAATCACCGTTATGAAAAAGATAATTTGAATTTAGAATCCTTACTAGCATGTCCCAGTTTTTAAGCAAGTCGAACTGTATGAAAAAGAATAACACTGAAAGAACGAGATACGAAGCAATAATATAGTATCTATACTTGTAGAGGAAATTGTTCGCTTCTTTTATCCATTTGTAAATAGTTTTTTTATACATAACTGGACCACGCAAACTTTTCAGATAATGTGTAATTGAATATGAAAGCTATTATTATACCTATAAAGTTAGCTATTAAATATTCTATTGACAAAGATAGATAAGTAGCAATTACAACATTTATTAGTAATCCAAGAAGGGCAACAGCATTATATCTTGGCAGGGCTATAAGAAAAGAGACTCTTTTTTTGAATGTAAATTCATGGTTAAGTATAAAATTGCTTATTATTGCAGATTCAGCGGATAATGTAAATACAATGTATAACGGTAAAAAATGATGAAGGAGAAAAGCAATAAATTCATTTACGAATACACCAATAAAACCAACCAGAGCAAACTTCAATATTCTATAATTATTTAATTTCAAAATCTGTGAAATGAATTCTATTATCGTTGTTCCCCCAAGTTTGGATTTTCCGGCTTTTCTTTCGCCAAAATTATATTCAACAGCAGCTATTTTATCCTTGTATTTAAGATTTGCAAAGATATCTAGCATTATCTTATACCCTTTTGGTTGTATTTTTCTTAAATCCACATAAGCAAGCCTGAATCCAAAGTATCCTGACATTGGGTCGTTTATGTTTTTAATGCCATTTACAAGGATTTTTGCAATTAAAGAAGCGGATTTTGAGATCAGTTTTCTTGCTACGCTCATATTTGAATTTTTCCTAATGCCATAAACAAAGTAGTTTTTATCCAATTTTTTAAAGAATTCTGGCAATTTCTTAGGATCATGCTGAAAATCTGCATCCATCACAACTATTTTCGCATCTTTATCCTTTATTGACTTTATACCATCTAAAACTGCAGAAGCAAGGCCTCTCTCATTTTTTCTTGTTATGAGCTTTACATTCTTAAAGTGGCCGCATATATTGACAGTTCCATCCTCGGAATTGTCATCTACTACTATTACCTTGTAAGTTCTGAGCAAAGGCAGTAAATCCTTAAGGTTTTCTGCCTCTTTATAAGTAGGCAGAATTACGTAGTTTTTCATGCTTAGAATAGTCATTTGTATAATTAAATGAATTACCTAAGCCCGTATGCAGAATCATGCCTGTCTATTTTGTCTATGTACAGGCCGTCCTTTATTGGTTTGAATATTATCACGTATTTACCAGCATGCTTACTCATATACCCACTCATGAGATTGCTTAAATGCTCTCCTTGCTGTGGATTTGAATATATCTGTGAGATCGCTTTGCTTACTCTCTCAAATCCATTTTTATTCTTTCTGTACATTTTTTCAATTTCTCTCTCTGCGGGTTTTGAAAGCTCAATTTGTTCTGCATTTAAACCAAGCGTTTTTTCAAGTTTTTTCCTGCTGTCATTTTCCATTATTTTTACTGATATAAAGTAGTATAAATACTTAACTATAGTGCATCTATCTGTATTCTATGCTCTTCAGCTATCTTAATTAATTGATTTACAGTCTTTTTTATCTCTTCTTCCGAAAGATTATTGGTAGAATTCTCTTTTTTCTGAAAAGAATCCAGGAATTCTCTTTTAGAAAGCATTAATGCATCATTTCTTTTTCTTGGTATTATATGAAAGTGCAGGTGTTTTATACTCTGTCCTGCATTTTCACCATTTTGCATTAAAAAGTCATATTCGTTTGTTGAGCTGTATTTTAGGGATATAAATAAAACCTTATTTGAAAATGATATGAAATCCTTTCTTTCATTTTCGTTCATTTGGTATAACTGTTCTATATGCCTTTTCGGTATTATCAAGCAGTGGCCTTTTACAACCGGCCTTAAGTTGTATAATGCAAAAAAGTTTTCATCCTCGTAGAATTTTTGTTTTTTTATTATAATTTCATTGCAAAATGCACAGTCCATAATAACTATAAAGTTTGGCTATATATTATAATTTTTAGAAACAATTAACTATTTAATACTACGGGTTTTTTAAAATAGTATGAATAAAGCTTTGCCAATAGCTGCCTTGATTGTTTTAGTTATCGTAGTTTTAGCATTTGTGCTGTTTTATCATCCAATTTCAGTTAGTGTTACAAAGCCATCAACAACTTCTGCTACGCCGATAGCTATGACCGATCCTGCAGAACTACCAGCCAATACCACCAGTTTGTATATCTCGTATTCATCTTTCAAAATACTGTACTTTAATTCAAATCATTCAGCAGGTACTTTAACAGTCAATTCCTCGGGCAGCATAAATCTACTTTCATTGTTGAACGTGTCTAAGGTTTTGGCTGTAGCAAATTTACCATTAAATTCATCTGTAAAAGAAATACAGTTTACCGTAGTTTCTGCAAACGCTACAATAAATGGTACAACACAAAGCGTAAAAGTAGCGAGTCCAATAGTAACGGCAACGGTTCCTGCAAACTTCAATAAAATAAACAGTTCTTCTTCCCTTATTTTAGATTTCACACCGGCTTTGATAAGTGTTTATACTGCAAATTCAACAGAATATATATTAGTTCCCTCACTTCTTGCTTTATCATCTACAGGAATAAAAAATCATGCAATAGGCACAATATCAAGAATACCGGCAAATATCAATAAAACGTTATTCTCTGCAAGACCAAATATAACTATAACGTCTGCAACGCTGCAACAAGTAGGCAATTTAACAAAGATAAGTGTAACTGTAAAGGACAATTCAAATCAATCTGTAGTTTTACAACATTTAAGGTTAAAGATGATAAATGGCTTTAAATTGTTAACTTTCGGCTTCAATGGAAGTTTATTTAATAATACAAAGTTTAGCTTAAAGAAATATATGTTCAATGTAAGCAATATCATTTCAAAAGTTAAAGCACATTTGCCTTCATTTATAAGCACTCTAAATAGTTCAATATATTCAAATTTAAGTAGTATTAATTCAAGTATTGGAGGCAGTATCGGTAGGATAATTAAATCTAAATTTAACGGGTCTTTCGGTAAATTTGGAGCAATAGGAAATAGAATGGAGCAGCAATTCCAAAATGTACAGAGCCAGATGCAGCGTAATCTTGTAGCTAATGAGAATAGGTTGAATATCATGAAAAGAATCTTAGCAGGTGTCTCAGTAAACTTCTTTATATCCTCAAATGGAACGATGTTTCTGCCTTTCTCAGGTCATAGGCTTTTTAATTTACCTTTTAACGTCAGTTCTGTAAAGGTAAATAGAATAAACAGCACGGATATGAACATATCCTATAATCAATCTGGTTTATCTGCAGAGATAGCAAACAATAGCAGTTTCTCTTTGCCATTTAACTTTGGATATTCCTTATCGCCTGGACAGACTGTGACTCTTACATTTTCAGGAGAAATGAACTTAGGTGACGGTTTAGTTTCGCTGCAGTTAATCCCAGGAACACAGTATAATCTGTACTTACAGGGAACAGAGGGCGCAAGAGCATTTTATACTGTGAATGCAACAAGCTGATTTTTAGAAAATAAAGGTTTTTTATGCATCTGTAATAAAAAATAAAGTAAATTTTTATGACTTAAATAGCTCTTGTAAAGACAATAAATCTTTACTTTCATTTGTTATATAGGAATTTTTCTTATCTAGCGCTCTTTTATTTTGTATCTTAAGATATAAATACCTTTAGATACAGTAATTTTTATGAAAGGAATAAAAGTCTATATTGACGATGATATAGATCAGAGGATAAGAAAGGTTGCAATGGCTCGATTTGGCTATGGAAAAGGTTCTCTGAGCAAAGCTGTAGAATCAGCAATCATACAGTGGATTAATTCTATTGATTATACAGAAAAAATATTAAAAGAGGTAAAGGAAAAAGCGGAAAAAGATGAAAATATTATAGCGGTCTATCTGTTTGGAAGTTACGTAAGTGGAGAAAAATACTTTAATGATATTGATATAGCTTTTCTAGTTAAAGATAAGGCAAAATTTGATAAAAATATATACAAATTAGCTGATAATCTCGATTTAGCAGTAATGCAAGATCTGCCATTAAATATACAAATGAGAATATTTGAGAAGGGGAAATTACTTGTAGTAAATCAAAATTCTAAATTATTAGATTACTATTTTGAATGCTTTGAAAAATGGGAAGATTTCAAAGACACTTTTTATGATATAATTGGGGTAGTTAAAAATGGATAAGGAGAGAATATTATACAGACTTAAAGAATTAGAATATTATGTTAACTTACTTGAAAAGATTATACCTACAAAGAGCAGCGAATACGTAAAATCTGATGAAGTAAAAAAAGCGGCAATAGAAAGATACTGTCAGCTAATAAGTGAGGCTCAGTTAGATATTTGTAAGGAAATTTACAAAAGTATGAATTTGCCCCCGCCTAATTTAAATGAGTCCATATTCCAAAAACTTGAAGACAAAATTGACTCTAAAACCCTGTCGAAAATAATAAAATTAAGAGAAGTAAGAAATGAGCTTGTACATGCATATTCAAGTTTTGACGACTTAAAATTGTTCAATGCCTTAATGCCAAATGATTACATGCACGATTTTATAAAGGAAATAAAGAGTTTAATCTTATAATTCTGTTTTTAACATGGCACCTACACAGTGTGTAAGCTCATGTAAATTCATAATATCACTCTAAAGGAGGCAAACCCTTCCTTTCCCTTATCTGTTTAACTACAGTTGGGTAAATATCCCTTGGCAACCTTCTAAACGTTTCCCCTGCTAATGACCAAGAACCTCTACCTTCTGTTCCAGATCTAAGTTCATTGGTGAAGTTAAAGGTGGATGAAACTGGCATCTCTGCAGTTATAACCGCCTTGTTTCCATCGTCTTTTACATTGTCTATTATCCCTCTTTTTGATTGTATAAGGGCGCTTATATTACTTAGATTCGCCATTGGCAGGTCTACTCTTATTACCTGTATAGGTTCTAAAAGTATTGGATTAGCTTGCAACACAGCATCTTTTATAGCATCTCTTACTGCGGGTATAACCTGAGCGGGACCGCGGTGTATTGCGTCTTCATGTAAAACCATATCAGTCAATGTTATCTTAACTCCGCGTACTTCTTCTTTTGCTTGAGGCCCCTCTTTCATAACTTCATTGAAAGATTCTATGCACATCTCTATAACTTCACCTATGTGTATTATACCTCTTGTTCCATCAACAAGCATGTTTTCTCCATAGATCGCTGCTATCCTTTTGACTTCGTCTCTGTCCATTCCTGCTTTCATAAGTAAATCCATATTTTCTGGTGTAAAAGCTTTTATTTTTCCAGTAGGCATACTCTCATCTGCCAAAGCCTCAATAACTTCTTGAGATAATGGCTCAGCATATAAATAGAAACGGTTATGTTTGTTGGGAGATTTGCCCTCTACTATAGGGCTCTTTGCAGATATGCTTTCTTTGTAAACTACTATTGGTTGTGAGCTGACTATGTCTATCCCATATGTCCTCCTTAGCTTGTCTTCAACTATCTCCAAGTGTAGTGTCCCTAATCCTGCTATAAGATTTTCTCCAGTTTCGTGATTTATTGAGACTTTTAAAGCAATATCGTATATCTCCTGTTCTCTTAAAGCCTGTATAAGTTTGGGTAAATCTTTAGGATTTTTAGGTTCTATAGCCTTCACAACTACCGGCTGAAGGGAATGTTTTATGGGTTCGAAAGGCGTTATATCTTGTTTTTCAACTCCACTGAGTGTTTCACCAGATATTATGTTCTTTAATCCGGCCATTCCTATCTGGTTACCTGCAAGTGCACTTTCTACCTGAAAACGCTGAGGGCCTTTCCATATGTATATTTGTTGTACTTTGTTTACTTGTTTATTGTTAACAAGAAATACATCCTGTCCACGTGCTATCTTTCCAGAAAATATTCTTCCTATTGCGATTTCCCCGGCTTGCGGGTCAATTTCTATATTTGTAACGGAAATCATCAATGGGCCGTTTGGATCACAGGCTATCAATGATTTACCAACATCGCTGTCCAATTCACCATGCCATACTATCGGTATTCTATACTTTTGGGCTTCTACTGGATTTGGTAAATGTTCTATAACCATGTCTAAAAGCACTTTATGTACTGGAGTCTTCTTTGAAAGCTCTTTTATTTTTTCTTTGTCATTAGAAGTATAAGTTTCATAAACATCTTTGAATGACAAACCAGTTTCCTTCATTCTTTTGAACGATAAGGCCCAATTGTCTCTTGAAGCACCGAAAGCCACAGTATTGTCCTGAACAGAAACTTGCCATTTTCCCTTTACATCTTCAGGTGCCAAGTCGTTTATGAAGGAATTTATTTGAGTTATCAACTTAACAAGATGTTTCTGCATATCTTCTGGGGAAAAACGCATCTCTGTTATAAGCCTGTCTATTTTATTAATATATAGTATAGGTTTTACTTTATCTCTAAGCGCTTGTTTAAGGACCATCTCAGTTTGTGGCATTACTCCCTCAACAGAATCCATTACTACTATGGCACCGTCTATTGCCCTTATAGCTCTTGTTACATGCCCTCCAAAGTCAACGTGTCCAGGAGTGTCTATTAAATTTATTAAATATTCATCGTTTTCATTTCTCTCATAAACCATGTTTACATTGGATGACTTAACTGTCATCTGCCTTTCCTGCTCTACTTTTTCAGAGTCTAAGTAAAGCTGTTTTCCGGCTTTTTCTTCAGAAAGCATACCACATCCTGCTAACAGGGTATCGCAGGTTGTTGTTTTACCGTGATCAACGTGCGCTATTACACCGATGTTTCTTATTCTTTCTTGCTGATTCATCAGCCTCATCACTTTCTCTGTCAAAGATTCTTTTTCAGGCATTTTAAATTATCCTCTTTACCGTTATTTTTACATTTTACATTTAATACTATTTATAGTTGCTGTTTAAGCAATCTAAACAAAATTCATAACCAATTGAAATATTTATTCTTTATGTTTTTTCCTATGTTTATGTATCTTCTTGGAAGAAAAGATATAAGATAAGCAGAGCCTTCATATATCATCTTTTTGTAGATTTCTCTTTTATCTTCTGGTGTTTTATGGAAGTATAAATTAATTTCATTATTAAAGACTTTTTTGAAGTATTTTCTTGCTCTTGGAATATGTAATGTATCTGTAACGACATAGACGTTTTTTATATTGTTAAAATATCTTTGCTTGTCGTCATAGAAAGGGTTATAGGCTGCGTTCAAAGATTTTATCATGTAATACACGTTCTCAGCGTTGTCAAAAGTATTTATTGAATTGTTTTCATAGACGTAGTCTTTACCTTCGAGAAGTTTGATTATATCATCATTGGATTTTATATCTTGTCCGGTTATTATAAGCAAAGAACTTTTCTTTTTAGAATATACATTGTTTATAGCATCTTCTAATCTTTTCTTGAATCTCTTATCCGTTCCACCAAGAACAACAATAGCATTTTCATATCTATCTTGGTAATAATCCATAGATAATCTACAAGAGTAGAAATTATATATAAGCTTTAAAAAATTTAAAATTTAAAAAATAAAATCTGTTTTAAAAAAGGGATCGGAAGAATGAACCGTTTTAACGGTTGAAATTAGCAGTGTTAATTTGAGACAATGCTCAACTTACTTCTTCTTCTTTCCTTTTTTAGCTGCTTTTTTCTTTGTTGCCATATGTAAAAAATTCACTCATCATATAAATAATTTTTTAATTTTTTTTGGAAACAATTAGCAAAGGAATTTTATGTGTTTTGGCCGACAAAAAAGATATTTTCCCAATTTATAATACAATTATTAGTTTTTAAATCTTTTATATTATTTAACAGATTTAAAGAAACAGGCAGAGATAGCGAAGCCTGGTCAAACGTGCTGGCTTCAGGGGCCAGTGGCTTAGGCCTTCGGGGGTTCAAATCCCCCTCTCTGCATCTAAAATTAATGCATTCTTGCCAGATAATATTTTATATCTTTATATTTAAATTGTATTAGTTTAATATTGCTTTTTAAATTTCATTAATCAAATATTTCTATTCTCCCGCAACTTTTTCAAAATCATTTAAACTAAGTGATACTTCATAACCAACTAACATTATTGTATGTTTATTTTTGTATAGTTATATTCAAAGCCTACATCTTGTATTTTTTAATCAAAATGCTTTCTTTTTGAATTTCTTCTGAATTGTATACTTTTATTCCTAAAAAGAAACTAGAAATAGAAACTATAATGAATGCTATGGGAAGTAAAAACGTTATTGCTCCAAGAAATATTGTGGATATTAAAACTAGAATAACAGCGCTTATTGTTATATAATGAGAATAAGCAAATCTGTTTGATAGCCTTTTAACATTTACAAGCTCTATAAAGGAGTAAACACTCCAGAGAATGGCAATGGTTATGAGATATGGGTTGAACCCATAATTATTCAAAGGATAGGTTGTTATGTTGCGAGATCCAAAGTATATAAACAAGAGAACATTAATTACCCCGAGAATTGGTATAACTACCCATGACATCCTTAAAAAACCGATAGATCTTTCTAGGTGGCGATACATTCTGCTTCTGAGATAAATAGACAAGAAATAAATTATTACTATAAAAGAAAATGGGAAGAGAGAAATTAGATAATTTCTAATATAATCAATTACAAGCAACGCTAAAGCTAATGCAGTTATGGAAGACACAAAGAAGCCAGCTGCATTTATAAAGCGATTAGTTTCCATTTGAATTTCTGTATGTTACATCACCTATAAGTTTTAGAACTGCACCTTGGAAAGAATAAGGGTCGTGTATACCCCGTAAAATAATGTTCGGACGGCCTTGTTCCTCCGGCCTTATAACAATTTTTCCAAGTTTTAATAGTCTGTCAAGTATGCTTATATCCACAGATACATCGCTTATCTTTGAAGGTAATATGATATTAGTGTCTTTTGCTATAACCCCTCTTTGAATTATTACCCTTGAGTTTGTTATTAGGTATTCAATAAAATATACTTGTAATTCTGAAACTACAATATATATTATACCTATAACTTCTAGTATGAAAGGTACAACTGGAATATTGCCTATAAATATTATTTTTTCGATTCCAATGCCGGAGAATACATAGTTTATTGATATATTATACGATGGTGCAAATAGGAAAAGAAGGAAAAATACTACAATGGACAATATTATTAAACTTACTCCTCTCCAAAATTCTTTCTGTCCTAAAATAGAGGGTTTCTCTGACATTACAACTTTTTCATTCGATAAAAGAAAATTTCTCATAATATAATAATTAAATAATAGGAATATATAATATTCTGTTTATGAAAGTCGGGGCTTTGTTTACTGGGGGTAAGGATTCAACATATTCTGCGTTTCTAGCGTCTAAAGAGAATGAGTTAGCATGTTTAATGAACATGTATTCAGAAAATAAGGATTCTTACATGTTTCATACCGTCGGAAATGAACTTTTAAATCTTCAAGCTAAGGCCATGTCAATTCCTCTAGAGAGATATGCGACAAAGGGTTTAAAGGAGGAAGAATTAGGTGATTTGAAAGATTTTATAAAGAAAATGAAGGAAAAATACGACATAGGTGGGATTGTTAGCGGAGCTCTAGCAAGCGAATATCAATACAAGAGAATAAATTCCATTTTGGAAGAGCTTTCACTTAAATCAATAACACCATTATGGCACATTGATGTTAAAAAATACATAAGTGATTTTATAAATGCAGGTTTTAAGGCTGTGATAGTTTCTGTTTCTGCCGATGGACTGGATGAAACTTGGTTAGGAAAAGAGATAAACAATGAGAATCTGCAAAAACTTATTGAACTAAGCGAAAAATATCGCTTTCATCTTGGTTTTGAAGGAGGAGAAGCGGAAACAGCTGTTCTTGATGGGCCAAACTTTAAATACTCTATAAACATAACCGGAAGCAAGATAATAAACGAGGGCGGAAAGTATTATTTGGAGATTAAATCCATTGAAACTTCAAATAAATAGTCTTCATATAATCTTCTTCATTAGGATCTCAATTTTTTTATATAATTCCCTTGAATTGTTTTCACCATTTTTAAGCTTAAAATCAGACAATTTTTCTGTAATATCTAAGTGGAATATCTCTTTCTCTCTTTTATCGTCTTTAATGAAATCCTTATAAGACGGGGGAACATCTGCCCGTTTTCTGTCCAATGTTCTTTGAAATCTTACTTTAATCGGGGCATAAATAAAAATATTGAAGAATTTTATTCCTTTCTGTTTTTTGAAGAATTTTATATCATTAGGGAATCTTATACCAGATATAACCGCCTTGTCAGCTTTTTCTTTTTTTATTCTCTTAAGGCATAATTCCATTACATAATTTTCGCCGTATTTTTTTCTTAGTATGGATTGAAGTTTTTGCTGCTGTTCTCTGTTTATTTTACCGCTTCTCATCTTCGCAAGCTTTTCTCTGATTATATCCCCGGGAGATATTTTAAAGAAATGATATTCTTTGCTTATGAAATCTCCTATGTAATCCTTTCCACCGCCAGGAAGAGCAGTCAATCCTATTATTATAATATCATTTTTCACTTAAAATATTGTTTTTCATAATAAAAATGTTTTTAAAAGTACTTATTGCAGTTCTTTTCATAAAATAATAGATGAAAAGCAATTTAGATAGCAAATATCTGGATGAAATACTTTTAAACAGCGAATTTAAAGAACAGGTAGATTTACTTGGAAAAGACCTGTTTTTATTGCTCCTTGATTTTTATAATGAATCAAAAATAGACCCAAGGATTATGGAATTGTTTCCACATGAAAAGAAGAGAGATTTTGAATTGGTTTCACATGAGTTGTCAAAAATAGATCACAGAGAGAGAAAGGTTTTTCATGATTATTTGAATAACTCTAATGATAAAGCAGTCAGAAACCTTTTAGGGGAATGTTATAGAAGCATAATGTACAAAAAAGAAAAGCTTTTAGAAAGTTCTGGTTATGACTCATTGTATAAATTTTTTATAAATGCGCAGGCAAATGATTCAATTATTGAAAGTGAAGGAGATTCTTTCTTCTATATAGGAAACAAGAGATATACTGGAAAAGGAAAAAACAGCGAACTTATATGGGTATTTGCAAAAAGCGTGGAGTTCCTCTATGAAACAACCTTTAGATGATTTTTTTGATAATCCAATGACTATGGATAAACTTGAAGAAATACTTTCAGATTCTCAGATAAAAGCAAAATTCTTTGAATTTGGATATGGAATATTCACTGTTTACAGATATGCATATAAAAAATTCGGTAAGTTTGAAGATCCTTATGACAACGATTTTAAAAGATATGGAGCTTTTGCCGAAGCGGAAGACGACATAAAGTATATAGAGAGCAAAAATGGGGGGAAATCTTTGCTTAAAAAATGGTTTGATGACAATAGAGAATATATAGATAGGAGAATATTTGGAAGACATTATTATAGCATAAGAAATATAGAAAAGATGCTAATAGATAATAAAATTATAAGCGATTTTGTTTACAATGAGCTAACCGCTAATTTTCTCAACTTTCTTTTTGTTTCAAGTGAATCTAATGGAAGAAAAGACTATAAAGAAAATATAGTCATGGCATACAAAAAAGCATTAGAATCTGTCTATAGGCTTTACATACAAAAAGCTTTGGTATAATCACTTAAGGCGAAGCGCATCAAGTATATGGGGGACATTAGTTTCCACCCTGAAACGCCTTCTAAGATATCTTGAAAGATCCAAAGTTTTACTTTCTTCTCCATGCCCTATTATTATTTTTCTAGGCCTTGGTCTTATGTCGTTTACAAATCTTTCCAGTTGCTTTCTGTCAGAATGACCGGAAAAGCCCTCTATAGAATAAACCAGAGCATTTACGGTGAAGTGTCTCAATTTTCCATTCAATTCTATATCCACTTCTCTACCGCCATTTTGTATCGTTCTCCCGAGGGTTCCTACACCTTGGTAAGAGACCAAAACAATAGCATTTCTTTCATCTTCGCAAAGATTTGCAAAATAACTTACAGATGGGCCACCATTTAGCATACCTGATGTTGCAAGAATTATTGCCGGGCCGCTGGAAAGAACCTGTTGTCTTTCTTCTTCACTTACAGTATGCTTGAATATTGGGGAAAGAAATGGGTTGTTGTTATGCCCTATTATTCTCTTTCTGGTTTCACTGTTCATAAATTCTGGATATACTGTATATATTGCCGTTACATCCCACAGCATACCGTCCACTATTACCGGCGCTTCAGGGAGAAGACCATACCTTTGCCACTCCTCGATTAAAAGCATCAATTCTTGGGCCCTACCAACGCCAAGAACAGGGACCAAAACTTTTCCGTTATTTGAGATGGTTTTACTTATTATGTCCAGGAAAAATTGTTCTGTTTCATCTCTTTGTGGCTGTACATCTGATTCACCACCATATGTACTTTCCATTATAAGCGTTTCAACGCGTTCAAATTGCGTTTCCGCTTTGTTCAGAGTTTTAGAGTTATCATACTTGAAATCTCCAGTGTAAAGGACATTGTAAAAACCGTTTCCTATATTCAAATGCACCATGGCAGAGCCAAGTATATGGCCGGCGTTATGCAGTGTTATCCTTATATCTGGGGTTATGTCTGTTACTTCGTGAAATGGAAGTATTATGGAATGCTTAAGCATTTCCTTAACGTCATCCAAGTCAAATAACAGTTTACCGTTTGTTTTGCTTGCAAGATTTATGTAATCTAAATGTAGTAAAGTCATAACATCTCTCGTAGGAGCAGTTGAGTAAACAGGGCCCTTATACCCATATTTATAAAGCGCTGGGAGAAAACCACAGTGATCTAGATGGCTATGCGTTATAACTACTGCATTAAGCTTTGATATGTCAAATTCCGGAGCATCAACTCTTGGAACAGGTTCTTTTGGGTTGCTAACATCAACTCCAACGTCTAATAAAATCGAACTTATCGGCGTTTGTACTAGAACAGCTGATCTACCAACGTGTCTGAACGCTCCTAGAGCGCTTATTCTGACCCAGTATTTATCGTCAACCTCAAATTTAGAATTGTATATATTTTCCCCTATCTCATTGAGCATTTTTCTTCTAAATTTAGAGTTATCATATAACATCTCTCTTATAGCCTTTACTATATCTGATTTTATCAATGGGGATCTAGCAAGCACTACTGACCAACCAGTTTCTTCCCTTATCCTGTTTATTCCTGCTTTCCTTTCTCCACTTATTATCTCAGGCCTTTCCGCTTCGATGGTCACAAGGCTTCTTGACTCATCAAACCAAAAATCAGTTATCTGCGCTTCTTCAAAGCCCATATTCCTTATTTTCTTCTCAGCTTCTTTTGGATTCATTAGTAGCGAAGGGTCTAATCTAACTTCTATTCTTTTCTTTTCTTTGTTAACTAGGTTTCTTATTATTTCTGAGCTGTTAAGTAAAAAATTTCTGTTTTTTGTATATATAACGACATTAGAAACCTCAAAATCTATATCCTCTATTACAGAGTTATCACCTATAAAATCCTTTATATCTTTTTTTATATCCATATATATTTTAATTATTCCTAAATAACAGTAACTTATTCTTCATAACAAGACACATAAAATTTTTATTTATTTTTTAACTATTTTTTGTATCTCTTCATCCGTCAATTTCTTGTACCCTTTTTTGTTTATAACCGCGATATCTATTCCTTCACCAGTATATACATCTCTTTTTATTGATGATGATATTGCTTTATATGCGAGTTTTATGGCTTCTTCTTCATTCATTTCTTCTTTGTAATCTCCTTCTAAAACACCAAGTGCAAATATTCCTCCACTTCCTGTAACAGTGAATTTATCTTTTCCTTGTCCACCTGCTTCATCTATTGAGAAAAGTTTAGGTTCATCGTCATATCCTCCTATTATGAACTCTCCATATATCAAATTTAGCGATAGCCTTTTATTGAAAAGAATTGCGCTTAGAAGGCTTACTGCTCCGTCAGTGTTAAGTTTTGATCCAGATCTAATTTCATATAGTGTAAGTTCAGATCTCATTAACCTCACCATTGCCTGTAAATCGGCAACCATACCTGCTGTTGTTATTCCTATCTTGTCGCTTATTGCCATAACTTTTTCGGCGTTCTTATTTGCAACAATGTGGTCTGCAGTAGCTCTTCTATCAGCAGCGAGTATAACTCCTTCTTTGTATACCAATCCTAATGTTGTAGTACCTGTTTTTACTATGCTCATATAGAATACCAATATTTATTTACATTTCCTAATGAATTTTTTAGTATTTAAATCTTTCTTAACCTGTAAATCTTTAGATAGTTTTATATATAACTATTTAGCTTAGTAATGACTAGTAACTAGTATGAAAGCGAGGACCTCATTTACGATTGATGCAGACGTTGTTGCAAAATTAGACTCACTTGTGGATAATATCTATTATAGATCCAAGAGTGAAGCGGTTGAAGACATACTTAGAAAATACTTTGAAAAACAGAATACTGCAATTGTTTTATGCGGCGGCGAATTTACAGTTAGTGGAACTTCTTATTATAGGCCTTTGGTTAAAATAGGAGATTCTACTGTTATAGAAAGGATAGTTTCAAACCTAAGGATAAACAATTTTAGAAATATACTCATTTCAGGAAAGACAGAACTTCTTAAACAGATATTCTCTATTCTAAAGAATGGGGAAGGCTATGGTGTAGATATAAAATACATAGATGACAATAATCTGAAAGGTAGTGCGAAGGCCTTAGAAAGAGTAAAACAATACGTAGGTTCAACTACACTTTTTGTAACAGGAGATTCAATATTTGATATAGATTTAAAAGACATGCTTAAGTTTCATATGGCTCACAATAGCCCAGCATCTATGGCAATATACGTTCCATCAGATTCTTATTTCCCAACAAAGGACAAAGTAGTTCTTAAAGGAAGCAAAATACTTACGTATGAAAAATTACCTGAGTCAGTTAATTCAAAACTTGTTCCAACGTCTATATTCCTTTTAGACCAGGAGGTTTTCAAGTATATACCACCTGGAGATTTAGAATGGGGCATAAAGACGGATTTACTGCCGCTTCTTGCTAAGGATGGATTGCTCTTTGGTTATATGTATAATGGAAACTGGTTTTCTGTAAAAACTAAGGAAGATTTGGAAAGAGTGAAAAAGGTTTTAGAAGATAGAAATGCTTAAATTCAATAGTTTATTGCTATTATAATGGAATTTAAGGATGTTGCGGAACCAGTCGAAAAAATAACTAGAGAAGGATCAAGAAATTTTATAAAGATAGGTTTAACCAAAGGTATAGAGGGTGAAAAAGAGATTACTTTCGTCAGCATAAAAAAAGGTTACACAGTCGATAATAATGGCGCAATTCAAGAAAGGATAAAAACGAGTTTATCGATAAATTTTGATGAGCTTCCTCTGCTTATAGAAGCATTGCAGAACTTCAAGAGCAAATTGGAATCAGGAAGTTTCTCCTGAATTGTTTTTGGTAAGTTTTTTATATTGGGAATTCTTAGATTGTATATGAAAATTTATACAGTTATTTTGTTGCTGGTTATAGTATTGTTTTTCATAGGAAGTGTAAAGGCACAAGGCGTTCAAAAATTAATAGGATCTACCAGTCTTTACATATTTGGAGTAACAAACTCATCAAACGGTACGTTAGTTGGAGTACCTGCTCTTCTTAATCTTACAATAACAAATGGAACTGGGAAAGTATTCTTAGGTTCTGTCCCGCTTACACAAACGGACACGCAAGCTCAAGCGGTTCTATCCACAGATATTGCATGTCAATTACTGAATATTAACTGCAATGATTACAATTTCTACTATTATATAACTTCCTCATCAGTTGAAGTTGGGGGCCCAAGTGCAGGTTCCGCATTTACAATGGCTGCAATGTCTATACTTTCTGGTAAACCATTAAATCCAAAGGTTGCAATGACAGGAACTGCAAATCCAGACGGTAGTGTAGGCATAGTCGGGGACGTTTCTCAAAAATCCATGGCAGCTGCAAATCAAGGGATAAAGACATTTCTTTATCCTTCTACTGATAATATCTCCTCTGCCG
Organism: Candidatus Woesearchaeota archaeon; assembly: GCA_964641875.1. GTDB lineage: Archaea > Nanobdellota > Nanobdellia > Parvarchaeales > Parvarchaeaceae > Parvarchaeum. The sequence continues at coordinate 21,577 of CAZXLU010000002.1, forward strand.
CATTGTCCTATGATGAAGCCCATGGGGAAACACCTATCGCAGTAAACTCAGAATATCAAGCATTTCAATACTTCACCGGATACAATTTTACTCCTGCTATAAACAAAAATATTCAAACTCCTCTTTACTTAAGCCTTATGAAGCAAACTTATCTCCAGTTTAATTCATATCAAAACGGAATACTGATAAAAGTAAAGAATAGTACAAACTCAACAATACAACAACTAATAGACCAAGCATATTCTGACATTGCTTCACAAAAAATAGAAGCATCTAATGGGAGTTACTATGTAGCAGCTAGTAGCATGATAACTTCTTCGTCTGATCTTTTACAAGCTGAAATTTTGGAGAAATTACCTCCAAATAATTCTACCGTTTTTATTAAAAACCTAATAAGTAAAGAAAATTCAACAATAAAAGCAATAGAAAATAATATATCTAGCAATTACGTTTCTAATTCATCAACCTTAATACTAAAGTTTATAGCTTTAGATAGATTAATGCAAGCGCAAGATTACTTGAATGATTCTATTAATAGTCTCTCTCATGGTAGTTTAGGAAATGCAGTTTACTACTACTCTCTTGCAACTGTAAAAGCACAGACAGCTTATTTCTGGGTATCGATACTTCCAAAAGGTAATTCTAACTTTTCACAAGCCGACTACGAATCTTTGAGTAATTATTATCTTTATAAAGCTTCTTCTTACAGTTATTATGCAAGTCTACTTGGTGCAGACTTGCCAGGAGAATCTTCTCAAATTCAGTCATATCTTTCAACTGCAGAGTCAAGGTACTACAGTGGAAATTATGTATCTTCTATATTTGCTTCGATAGAATCAATAAGTTTTGCACAAATGCTTATAGAAGAGAACAGCTTAATTAGTAATTCAGCATTAATAGCAATCAGTAATCAAAGCTCTATAGCAACATTGAATTCTATAAATGCTGCAGAATCGGCAGGCGTGACACCATTCCTTGGAATAAGCTATTACTACTTTGGAAATCAATTTTATAATGCTTCAAATATATCAAATTCCAACTTTGTAGAATACTTAATTTTCCAGACTGAAGCAAGGGCCTTTACTCAATTGGGTTTGCAGCTTTCTAATGTAAGTCTAATACCTTATACACCTTCACTTCAACCTATACAGGTATCAAAGCCTATAGAGCCGGTAATATACGAGATAAGCCTTATAATCTTAGGGATAGCAATAGGAGTAGTTGTATCTGGCATACTATTTGAATATAGGTTACATAAAAAAATGATGGTTATAAAAAACGCAGTAAAAACTGGAAATTCAAAGAAAGCCTTAAAAACAAATACTAAAAGAAAGAGTAAAAGAAAGTAATTAAAACTTATTAGTATAATTTTATATACAACAAATAAATTAGTTTATAAATGGCTAAAAAAGAGGAATTAGATGATGAAATTGTTAATCTAGCACTATCCAGAGGGATATTTTTTCATACTGCAGAGATATTCAACGATAATATCTCTGGTTTTTGGGAATATGGGCCATTCGGTCTGAAAATATTTAATAACCTGATAAATGAGTGGAGGAAGTTAGTGCATTCAATGAATGGATTTGAAATTTCCGGAAGCATAGCTTTACCAAAGAGAGTTTTACAAGCATCGGGTCATGAGCAAAATTTCTTTGACATGGAAATAAGTTGCAGTAAATGCGGCGCAGTATACAGGGTCGATAAATTGTTAGAAGAAAAAGACAGTGATAAAAATTTTGAAGGCATCTCAGAGCAAGAATACCTGGATTATATAAAAGAATATGACATAAAATGCAGTAAATGCGGGGGAGAATTAAAAGACATAAAAAAATTTGGTACAATGTTTGCATTAAAAGTGAGTGAGGATATCCCTGCTTATTTAAGACCAGAAGCTTGCCAGTCAATATTCCTCGATTTTGAAAGAATCTTTGATACTAATGGTAGAAAATTACCATTGGTCATTTCTCAAGTTGGAAAAGCATTTAGAAACGAAATCTCCCCAAGAAATAATCTCTTGAGACAGAGAGAGTTTTACCAAAATGACATAGAGATATTCTTCTTAGATGATGATTTTCCTGTAGATGAAGAAAGTGAAATTAAAGTGTACGATAAGGAATTAGGAAAAACAATAAATTTAAAAATAGCAGAAGCATTTTCAAAGAAGATAATAAAAAATAAAGTTACAGCATATTCTCTATTAAAAATACAAGATTTTCTGTTTTCTATAGGTTTTTCTGAAGAAAGTATACGTTTTAGAAAATTATACGAAGATAAGGCATTTTATGCAGAAGAATCTTTTGATTTAGAGGTTAAAAAGGGAGATACTTGGATAGAGCTTGTTGCCTGTAATCATAGGGGCACACATGACTTATCCGCATACGAGGAATATGGGGCGAAGGGCTTAAAAGTAAATGGGAAAATACCTAATATATTCGAGCTTTCTATGGGTACAGACCGTTTATTTTATCTCGTATTAGCTAATTCTTTTAGAAAAGACAGCCAGAGAAGGTGGCTTTCTCTTAATAACAAAATAGCTCCGTTTAAAGCCGCTGTTTTCCCACTGGTTTCAAAAGATCCATTAGTTTCAAAGGCGAAGGAAGTATTAAGTAATTCAATTTATTCTTATGACATGCTCTACAGTGAAAATGGGAGCATAGGGAAAAGATACAGAAAAGCCGAAGAGATAGGTGTTAAGCTTGCATTTACAATAGATTACGAAAGTATGGAAAATAATACTGTTACGGTTAGAGATAGTGATTCAATGAAGCAGTTTAGAATCTCTTTGAATTATATAGATATTATTATAAGAGACTCAACTTCAAATAATTTCAATGAATTAAGAAATAAGTATGAATATCATTGATATCTCCATTTAGTTATCGTTTTTCCTATATTTTCAATTAGGTGCATCACAGATAATGATTCTCTTTCATCTTTTGCAACAGTTCTACCAGAATACCCATTTATGAATGCTGCAGCTGCAGCTGAATGTAATATATCATTTTTTTGTGCAATTAGTGATCCACATATACCTGCAAGAGAATCACCAGTGCCGCCTTTTGTCATGTAAACTGAGTTTATCTTGTTTATAAAAGTATGCTCTCCGTTAGATATAATATCAGCATGTCCTTTTAACAAGATATTTGTATGAAAATCTACTGCCTTTTTGCAAACTTGTTTTATCCTCTTGTCTAAGTCCTCTGAAGGTTTTTCTTTGAATAAAATCTCAAATTCATTAGAATTTGGGGTAATTAGCATCCTTTTATCAAGCAGATTTGTATCCAAAATTTTTAGAGCATCAGCGTCTATAACGATTTTTTTGTTTATATCTTTTAAAATGCTGTTAACAAGCTCTTTTTGTCCTTCATTAGAACCGATGCCATTACCTATAACTAGAACATCATTCTTCTCCGCTTCTTTTTTTATGTAATCCAAGTCTTTTAAACTTAAAAAGTCTCCTTCAATTGGGATAGTTATCAGTTCGGGAGAAAAAGATGCGCATATGTCTGCGGCCCTTTTCACTGTAATTATCTCGGTTAAATCGCAGCCACTTCTTATTGCAGACAACGCAACTATTGCTGGGGACCCAGTATAGATTTTAGATCCACCAATTATTAGTACTCTTCCAAAATTTCCTTTATGAGACCAATTATCCCTTCTTTTGTAGATTGATTTTATTATTTTTTCATTTACATTCGTGTAAATCATAGTTTAAGTGATGAGCTATGTCCTCCAAATAAAGAAGCGTTCGGAGAAAGATATTTCTTTATATTATTTATAGCGACGTAGGCTTCTGCGCCACCAACTGCTATAAGCGCAAATTTAGGTTCATCACTTACATTTGCCATATCCCCTGCAGCATATACTCCATCTACACTCGTTTTATAATTGTGGTCTACTTTTATGTATCTTCTATCAGTTTCAACTTTTAAGCTCTTAAATATAGAAGGATTCACTTTATAGCCTATAGCAATTACTACAGCATCGACATCTATGCTTTTGGTTTGTTTAGAACCATTATCTAAAACTTCTATGTTTTTTACAGTATTCCCATCGCCGTTTATCTTTTTTACGTCTGTATTCATTATTATCTCGGCTTTGCTATCTCTCTTTACTGCATCTACACTTGATTCTGCCGCTTTAAATGTGTTATTATGTTGTATGATATAAGTTTTTTTGCAAACTGGAGATATTTGCATTTGATAATCAAATGCAGAATCACCGCCCCCTATTATAGCTACGGTTTTGTCTTTATAATAATCAATATTTTTTACGGAATAAGCTACTCCTTTTCCATTATACTCGTCTTCTCCTTCAACACCAAGCTTATTTGGATGGAAATCTCCAACCCCTCCACATATTAAAACAGATCTCGTAATATACTTTTTTTCGTTGTTTACTTCTATTACAAAACGTTTATCGTCTTGCTGTATTATATCCGTTACTTTAGAATTGAATTCAAATCTCTTTTTAAAAGTTTGAGTTTGTTCATACATCTTTTTAGCAAGGTCTTTTGACAGCATTTTTGGAACAGCTTGAACGTCATAAACCATTTTTTCCGGATAAAGTTCAATCATCTGTCCGCCGTATGTATCCAAGCTTTCTAAAGTTATACTGTTTATTTCTCTGAGACCAGCACAGAATGTTGCAAACATGCCTGTTGGCCCGGATCCTATTATTATTAAATCTGTTTCTTCCATAACTTAACTGTATTCCCTCCAAGTATAATTGCAATTAACACATTTGTAGAACCTTGTCGGCGGTTCATCCGAAGCTCTTGTCTGCTCAGTCCACGAAATTATCTTTTCTTCTTTACATTTTGGACATTGAACTCCTTTTTCAAACTCCATTTCTGACATGCTTTCTTCTTCAGAAGGAGCTTCCTCAACAAGTTTTTTCTTTAGTTTTTTAGCCTGACTTTTTAATTCAACATCTTCCTCTTTCATTTTCTTTATTAGTACTTCATTATTTTTAAAGATTGTTTAAGGCTTTTTGACAGAAAAACTAAGTTTATAAATTTATAAGCTCTATTAAATTTATGAACAAATTGCTTTTAACCGTTGTATCTATAGTTTTTATAGTTTTTTTATTTTCTAGTGTAAATGCACAGGCTCCCCCACCTACAACTTCAGTTTCTTCAAATGGGTTTTCTTTAGGGCCTTTATCAAATGTAAATTCTTCAATTTACGCAGCTTTCTTTGCGATAGTCCTTTTCATTGTATTTGCTATAGCTTTAGACAGAACACAGCTTTCCAGCGGTAGAATAGCAATTTCACTAATTTTGGGGCTAATAACTTTTTTTGTGCTGTATACTAATAGTACATTACTGCATTTCTTCTTGAATACTTTCATAGTGTTAGCATTTATAGCATTGATACTTGGAATGCTTGCGGCAGTTAAATCCCCCAGGTCTATAAAACTTATCGGTTTGGTGGTTGCTTTATTTTTAATATACATCCTCTTTGCAAACGATTCTGGGCTTACTAATTTTATAGATTCATTTTTACATATTGATATACTTCAGATACTGCCACTAATATTAGGGGCAGTAGCTATTCTCACCATAATTATTCTTATTTTAAGGGCTATGAGAAATCATAAAAGTATAGGATTACGCGCGGTTCTTGCATTTATAATTTTAATGATGATAGTTTTGCTTATACCAGGTTTTGCAAGTTTCTTGTTTAATCCAGTAATATTGATAATCTTGACTATTCTGATAATTCTTGTTATAATAGCGATTTTCTACTTTGGTAGGCGTCATCCAAGAGGTCCTAGAGATATAAATGGATATAAAAAACCTTCAAAAGAGGCAAAATTGCAAAATAAAGTTTTATCATCAATAAATGATAGGAAGGCGGCAAATGCTGATGTATTAAAGGAATATAAAGAATTAATTAATAAAGGAAATTTAACGCCGAATGAGCAGCTAAGAGTAGCACAGCTTAAAAATAAACTGGCAAATGAAGCGTGGAAGAATGTAGCTGACAGAACAAAGCTTACACAAGTTCAGTACTCTAAAAGCCAGCTTTCCAATAATAGGGACTTACAAAAACTAACAGGTTTCTTCTCAAGAAATCAGGCTTTGAGAGATTTGAAATCAGAAGCAAAGAAAAACTATAAATTATCATGGTCAGAGAGGAGGGCGCTAAAAAACAGGGAAAGGTTTATAAAGAACTCTGAGAATCCTCAAGCAGGCGATATATTTGATCTAGCAAATTCAGTTAGAAATGGTAGTTTAGGCAATATCCCTTCAGAGAAGGCTGCGAGGAAGATATTTGAAAGGAGGCTATCCAAAGAAGCAAGGAATAAAGACGTATCAAGTTTGCTGAATGAAAGAAATAAAATTTTAGATCCATCGCTTAATTTATCAGATTCTACGAGACGTAAACTTTTAGCAAAGCTTGATAAAGACCTACGTAAAGTTTCTCCCAATATATCTCCTGATAAAATAAATCAGAAAAGGCTTATAAAGGAACAAAAAGAACAGTTAAGACAGGAGATGCTTGAAGATAAAAGACTGCAAGAAGCGCAATTGGAAGCTGCTAGGAAAAATGCTGAAAAAGAGAGGCAAAGAATGTCAGAAGAACAATCTAAATCAGAAGGTGGAGCTCCTAATTCAAGCAGTGGGCCTGGTAACAAAGATAATGAGCATTTCATAATACCAGCAACAGGATTAAAGAGCGGCAGAAGCTTTTTCAGGAAAGGGATTAAAGGAGTCAAAGGCGGACCATTCGCTAAAAAAGCAGACATAGAACAATTCAAAAATGATAACCCTCCACCATCTCTGTTTCTAGAGGTTGGGGGTATAAATAATGGAATGGAAAGAAATGGAATGTCAGAAGAACAATCTAAATTAGCAGAAGCAGGTAAGCAGCAAGAAGAATTAGTGGAAAATAAGTCAGAAAATTTAATAGGATTTGAAACTGAAAGAGGCTCTAAATACACATATTCAGATAATAAAGTATTAAGAAATAAGTATGATGGTACAAAAGATGAATGGACGTTAAATGTTTTTGTACCACCATACGAAAAATTAGATGAAAAAACAAAGGATAAACTTAGGAGGGTGTATAACGTAGATAATAAGGCCTTATACGAGAATCTTCTAGCGGATTTTGTGTATGATTATTCGCCTCGTATTGGCTATTTTGAAAACGGGGAATTTCATCCAATTAAAAGTGATGAAGATGCAAAAGGAAAAGATATTTACTTTGTAGCTTTATTTAAAGATGGCGATAAGAAAGGTAAATCAGCATTTACTGTTAAAGTAGATAAACAGCCTGAGGTCGGTTATTTCCCTTATCAAGAAAATCATCTAGAAGCAGAGAAAACCCACAAGTACTTAAAGCATTTAGGAGATAAAGTATTAAAACTCATAAAGAAGAACAAATAAATAATCAAAAGAGATAATCCCAACTAAATTGTAGATCTCGCTGTTCCAAAAATTTTCCTGGTAAGTAAGGCAAAATAACCCTAGAAACCGGCAGACATAACAGGAAATTGTGATCGAGGGCTTAAAAAAGCACAATAGAAAGCGCAAGAAAGCTAGATTACCTTGAATCTGACAGTGCATTTGATAAAAAGATAGCTTAATGTCTCACAAAAGAATTAAAAAGATCGATTAGTGTTTGTAAAAAATTACCACAAAGAAATACCAAATAATAGACAAGAAGCAAAAGGAATATTTATTTATTCCACCATTTTATTCTTAGGTTATTATACTTTACTTAGGGCTCGTGGCGCAATTGGCAACGCGCTCCCATGGCATGGGAGAGACTACGGGTTCAAATCCCGTCGAGTCCATTAATTTTATTGTTTAGTTATTACTATGGTAGAAAAGCAATGTTTTAGATTATTTTTAAATTAATTGCTTATTTTTTCTATCATTCTTATTTCAGTAGCTCTTGTTGGGTAAATTTTGCTTAGTTTTTTGTGCAATTGGTTTTGCACCTTCCCGGCAAGAACATCTAATACTAATTCCTTTAGATTTCTTTTATCTGCAATAGAATCTAGGAATTCATTTGCTTCTTCTCTTACGAATTTTTTATAGCGATTTTCAGCCTTGTTTATCATTATAACGGCTTTTATAGCAAATGTTTTTTCATTAATCTTTAATTTTCTTACAACTTCTATTTTAGATGAATTGTGCCTCACCATCCTACCAACTTGGTCTCTTGAAAGAACTAATGATTCTAGTTGGGCATTCGCTGAGTTTTCAGCAGATGATATTACCCTGAAACCTAGTTTAAATCCAGGTTTTGTTTTTATTTCTTTTATTTCATTGGCGTTTATAAGGATTTTTCTGTTAGTTATATTGGTTTCATTTCCATATATGGAACCTATCTCCGTATTGTCAAAATCAATAGCTCTAACCTTGTACCATGAATTTGGTTGATTCATAACTTAACCACCAATCTTGCAGATTCTAAAGAATATTTATAATCTACTGGTAAAACTTTGTTTTCTTTGTAATAATTTATCAATCTCTTTATTCTATTTTCAAGAACAACCAAACTTCTTATAGAGTGTTTGTCTTTTTTCTGTTTGTCTACATGCATGTGTAATTTTACCGCCTTTTTGTATAATGCTATCAAATCCTCAGGCAATTCTTCATTTATCTCTCTTTCCTTTAATATCTTGCTGATATTCTTTTTTGTTATCTCTTTTACCGAAGGGATACCATACTGGTCTCTTAATATTATGCCTATTTGTGATTTGGTCATGCCTTTTTTGTATTTGTTAATTATAAGCTGTTCCACCTCTTCAGGCTTATAATTCAGCCAGTGCGGCACGAACCTATTTTTAACGTTAATAACTTTCATTGTACCTTCTCCTCCTTTCTATATCTTTAAGATGAGTATCTATTCCTTTAAATTCTTTTCTAATATATATTTTGTATTCATCTAAGAATTTGGAGTACGCTTCTTTGTATAAGTCATTATGCTTTGATTTTAATGCGTTTTTAAACAAAAACAAATCACTTGCAATATCCTCGTCTTTTCCAGAATAGTAGCTTAATCCAAAATCTATTAAGAATATCCCTTCCTTATTTTTAACCATATTTGCAGTGGTTAAATCACCGTGTATTACTCCCACATTGTGCATTTCTGCTACAACTCTACCGATTTCACTTGAATCATTTATTTCAAATTGTTCAGATAATCTTTTACCGATTATCTTTTCCATGTTTATTTCTTTTTTGTTTTCTTCTATGCTAATCGGTTTCGGAACTTTAACCCCATTTTCATACAGTTTTTTCATTATGTTGAACTCTGCTTTTGTTCTTCTTTTTCTCAATTTTTCATCTAAGTCTTTTATTCTGTATCCTTTTCTTTTTCTTATCTTTACTATCGTGTTTCCTTTGTCCATTATAACTGCTTCAGATCCAATTGCAAGAACTTTCATGATTTAATGAACACCCTATCCCCATCATCCAATTTATGTGATAGTGCGACTCTTTGGCCCTGGAATTTTGCGCTGCTGCCGAATATCACAGCATAGGAGTTTTTTTTAACATTAAGATGCAATTTTTTTATTAAATCATTTATGGTATCTCCTCTTTTCATTGCCACGGCATCTGTTGAGTTTTCAGTGTATACTCCTATTACACCGAAATCCTTTAAAGCATCCTCCAAATTAATTTTTTCTGTAACCCTTTGAAAATTACAGAATTTTTCAATATTGTTTTTGGATAGTATTATCTCACTCTGAAGCAACAGATCTTTGTTTTTTTCAGGGTCGTGAATAACTATCATTTGTATTTGTATGTTGTTTATTTTTACTATTCCATATAATATATTTTCTATTCGCGTAAGTTTGAACATCTTTAGTATAGTATCAAAATTATAGCCTACTAATGAAACTCTAGGCCATCTTTTTCTTATTGCGGCTGTTTTATGTACAACTGGTTTGTGGCTCGCTTCTTTTCTTAAAAGCGAAAGCCGTCTTTTTAATGATCCAAATTCTCTATCAGTGCCTTTATGTTTTGGTAATATGACCATCATTCTTTTTAGAATTCTCTCTTTCTCCTCTAAATCCCTTTCCTTGCTGTATCTCTCCTCCAGCTCATAATATTCCTGCGGTGCATTCATTGGCATATTATCTGTACATTATCTCCATAGTGTCAGTTCTGAACCTAGGTTTTATATCTAAGCTAATCTGTTTGTAATCTTTCATCAAGTAACCGGTATAGGCTATCATAGCGCCGTTATCCCCGGCAAATTCCATAGGTATCGGGGAAAATTTAGCTTTTCTCTCATTGCACATTTTTTTACCCATCTCGTTTATCCTCTTATTAGCCGCAACTCCTCCGGTTATTACTAAACTGTCTTTTTTACAGTAAGCCATTGCTCTTTCACTAGCCTCTATTAGCATTGAAAATACTGTTTCTTGCATAGAAAAAGCAATGTCCTCGTTTTTTTCTTTTCCAATGATCTTTGATATAAATGTCTCTATACCGGAAAAGCTTACATCCATTCCTTTTATACTGTATGGGATTTCAATGTATTTTTTACCATTCAATGCAAGTCTCTCAATTTCAGGGCCTGCGGGGAAAGGGATATTCATCCTTCTGCCTATTTTATCTATTAAGTTCCCTACACCTATATCCTGCGTTTCTCCGAATATTATATATCTACCATTATAATATGTTATTATCTGCGTGTTACCTCCGCTAACATATAACATAACTGGGTCATCCATCTTTGTATACAACCTAGCTATCTCTATATGGGCTATGCAGTGATTTACACCGATAAGCTTTTTATCGTATTTTTTTGAAAGAAATATAGATAATTGATAGCCTACTTTCAATGCTGGAGCTATCCCGGGGCCCTGTGAGAATGCAAAGAGGTCAATGTCCTTTAATTTTAAATTCGTCTTCTGTAATGCTTTTTTAATTAACATTGGGGCAACTTTATAATGGTGTAGAGCTGCTTCATTTGGTATTATACCTCCGGATGAAGGTTTAAGTGTATCTTTTTCATTTGCAATAACTTTGTTATCTTCTGTTATACCAACACCAAAAGTATGTGCAGTGCTTTCTATTCCAAGAGTATACATTTTAGAATAAAGCAATGTAGCTTTATTTATTTTTTTCTTTCTTAATAAACTCTGTGTAACCGCAATGGCCACATGTCATTCTATCTTGATGCTGTGCAAGAAAAGTGCCTTCTCCACATTTTGGACAGGATCTATTCTTTCTTTCTAGAGTACTCCCATTCACATTGTAAAGTTTCCAGATTTCACTCTTTTTTTGGCTCTTCTTTTCCATTTTTTATCCCATTCTTTTCAAGTATATACCTTGGAAGCACTTTTAGTGCAGTATTCTTGTCTTTATAAATGTGCGCAATTCCCTTTGCTTCGCTTTTTCCGTATATGTTCTTTATTGTATATATCAATATATTTTCATCATTAACTTCTTTTTCCAGTTCTTTTTTAACGTCATCCAATTTTGCATTCTCCCCACTTTTAAGTTTTACAGTAAAGTTTATGACTTTTCTATCTAAATAAACATTTTCATTTTCTGAGTCTATCTTTATTTCCATTTATCCCACCACAATAGCATATCTTCCGTTTCTGCTTATTTTCATTTCTTTTCCTATTAACGATTTTCCGCTATCTGAAATTATTACAACTCCTTTCCATTTTGATGATAAATCATCACTTCCACATGCCGGGCATTTCTTTTCATCCGTTAAATAATTACATACTCTGCATGCCTTAACTACCATATCACTTTTTATTTGTCACCTTCTTTTTAGCACCTAACTTGCCTAATCCTATAGAACGCATAGTAAGTCCAACTTTCATGATCCCTTTTGTACTAACAGCAATTACACTTGCTAAAACAGTATCTCCTGTTTTTATACTCAATTTTGTTCTTCTTCCTGTTAAGGAATTTTTTGAGAAGTCAACAAAGTCATCCATAGTTTGTGATATATGTACAAGTCCATCAATCGGGCCTATATTAACAATAGCCCCCATCTCACTCACATTTGTAACTTGGCCTTTTATAGTTTCATGTAGTATAGGCGTGTAAGCTATTACCCTAAATACAGTATCATAGTATATTGAAGCATCATTTGGAATAATTATCCCCTCTTCTATTTTATCAATGCTTATTAACCCAATTATTAGGGCTTTTTCATCTATTATCCTACCTATATAGTCGTGTCTTATTATCTCTCTAACTGCTTCATTTCTATCTCCTCCTAATTTAGTAGGCTCTACTCTAACCTTATCCCTCAGCGTTACAATTTCGTACATATTGAATAATAGATTTGTGTATAGTATAAATATATTTATTTATCAGATTTAGAGAGAATATGTATTTAAATAGGTTACACTTATGCCAAAAAAGATGAAAAAAGCGTTGATAATAGGAGCAGGCGCACTTGGCTCAGCATTCCTTTCAAGTACTAAGGATGAATTCGATGAAATTACAATATTTGACGGAGATGTAATTTCAAAGGAGAACCTTAAAAATCAGCCTTTTTATAGAGATGCAGATTTTAATAAGATAATCTCAAAGGCCAATTTTGCTGCAGAAAAGATGAATTCTATTAATCCAAAGATAAAATATTATTCATACAATAAATATTTTACAAAAGAAAATATTGAGTTTGTAAAAGACTATGATATAGTGCTTGATTTTACGGATAATATAAAAAGCAGATTGATAATTAATAAGGCAGTTGTAGAATTTGGCAAACCGACAGTTTTTGCATCAATAAATGAAAAAGAGCTTTTTCTTTTTTTCTATAAAGATACAAAGGCCTGCTTTAATTGTTTGATAAGAAACGCCAATGGGAGAATAAGAGAAGGTTGTGAATCACTTGTGTTACCCCCAAGTGAAAAGACAATTGATTTTATGCATGATAAAATAACAGATTTTATAATTGGCAAGATAAACGGCGGCGAACTTCAAGTTTTTAGTTTATATAATAAAAAGAATATTAATATAAAAATTAAAAAAGATGAGAACTGTGAGGAATGTTCTCTTCACTCTTTCAAAATAGCTAGCAATAGCGTTGTACAACTGTGTGCTTCAGGGTTAAAATTTTCTTTAGGAAGAGAAATTGATTTTAGACTACTAAAAGAGGAATTTAAAGATGGAAGAATTATAGATGAATACTTCATTTATAGAAATCGCGAAAAATCGGTAATAATATCAAGCAAAGGGGATTTTTTATTTACTGGTTATCAAATTCAGGAAGCAAAGCACCTAATTTCCATTCTTTTTGATAAGTATTCTAAATAAGAGAAACAGGCTAGAGCCGGTAAGAAAAGCAGCAGTCATTATTATTAATTCATCGTAGAGTTTTTGATGATAAATCAAGCTGCCGCCGAGTTTAATTCCATTGTATGTGAAACCATTTGAAGAAAGTTCAATGTAACTAAGTGCCACAGTTATCATTATCATTAGTCCAATAATTGCTCCAACAATGGATAGTGCAAGAAGTGTTCTCTTTCCAATCTTGTATTCTGGTTTATTTTTCCGTTTCATATAATTATTTAAATACTTTACAGTCATAATATTAATATGCTCGAAAATGTATTGCAATTTGCTGTGAATAATACTTCTAAGACAAATGTCACGTCTACGCTTACAACCCCTGCTCCAGGAGTTTCTCTACTATTTTCAGGCGTAGAATCATTTCTTTTTCCATTTTTACTGGTTTTTGCTATTGTTTACGGGGTATTGCAAAGAAGCGAGATTTTCAAGGGAAAAAGCGACTTAGACGCCATAATAGCATTTGTACTCGGAATAATATTTGCTACTACTAATTACGCTTTAAAGCTTACTTACTTAATACTGCCTATAGTTGGCATAATAGCAGTTATAATTTTCATGGTATTAGTTATAGGCTCGATGCTTTATGGTAGTTCCTCTGAGCTATTAAAAGCCAGATCTGCTAGGAAGATAATAGTAGTCATTGCGGTTCTTATCTCTGTTGGTTTGATAATATGGGTATTAATTACCGCTAACCTTGGATTCGCCGGAATTTCATCAAAATCTGTTTCTCAAGATTTGTATTCTTATGCACCGTATATAATAGTATTTATAGCCTTGATTATAGGTGCTTATTTCTTATTTAAGTAATTGAATACTTATAAGTGAGAATATTTAAAGAAAAGTTTATATACTAATATCTTTCAATAATACTTCATGGTAGTTGCCGCAGCAGGCTCATTATATTCACAGATTGATAAGGCATTGAGGCTTATAACTCCACCGAATGTTACTAATCCAATAGAATTTTGGTTAGCATTCCTTCTTATTCTTGCAATTATAAGTACCGTTCTAAAGAATGTAAGTTATTTTGCTGATAATAAAAACAAAGGTGCGAGAGGGATAATTGCCCTTATAATTTCATATTTTGCTGTTACTGTTGCATGGGTAAGCCCAGTTCTTATATATATGTCATCAACGCTTGCAGTCACAGCTTTAATTTTAGTTGCAATGCTAATAGTTGCAAGTCTCCTCAAATTTGATATAACCGGAGACAAAGCAAAATGGCTGTTCGTTGTTGCTATTGGAATATTGTTTTTGGGAGGAGGGATATTTTCAAATGCACTAGTTCCGGCAAGCTCTGGCGTAGGTAGCCAACTTTCAAATGTCGCTTCATCGCTTATAGGTCCGGATTTGGTTTATCTTATCCTGGGTATAATAATTATCTTTGTAATCGCCTTTACTTTTGGCGGTGGCGGTTCCAGTAAGAACCCATGATGTTTATATGGTAAATTTGCCAATATTTGGTTTGTATGATTTAATTGTATTTGTGCTGATATTTGCAGTAGTTTATGGGCTCCTTGCAAGGTCAAAGTTTTTTAACAGCTCGGATATACCTGCATTAATCGCTGTAGCGATAGGACTACTTTCTTTAACTTCATCGTTTTTTGTTAGCTTCATCGTGACTTTTTTACCCTATGTTTTAGTAACATTGCTTTTCATATTTCTGGTTATATTCCTGTTGTCCGCTTCGATGGTTTCTACTGGCTCAATAACAGATTATTTAAAGAAAAGCTCCTTAGTACCTGCAATGATAATATTAATCATGTTTATATTTGGATTAATAGCATTTGGTGCAGTGTCAGCCAACTATGTGGGCATATTTGGGCCTACAAATTCTACAAATTCAAGTTCTACGACTTCAGTTGCACCAATTTCAACCTCTTCGTTCCCAGGAGATCTAAATTCAACTTACATCTTAACAATACTTACAAGTCCTTCGTTTCTAACGACTTTACTTACATTAATGGCAATGACAATAGTTGTATTCGCTATAACTAGACAAAAACCTGGTAGCAAATAACTATATAATTTTATAGTAATTTTTGAAATTGCTTTCGAATAAGCTTATACTGCTTGCAATAAATGAGAATTCCTTTTCTTCTGCCATTTTATTAAATTGTTTTTTTATTTTTTTTACTCTACATAAAGTAACATGTGGTTTAAAATCTTCATCGAATTTAATCCTTAAAAAATCAGCTATGTCTTTTGCAATGGTTTTTAAATTATTATGAATTTCACCATATACGATACGTGGTTTAATAATATTTGGGAACCCATTAATTCCGCTTATTCTTATATCATCTAAGAATTTAATATCTCTTATAAACTCTTTAAATTCCTCACTTATCTTAAAATTTCCTAAAAAAAGGAGGGTTATATGCAATTTCTCCTCTTCTGTAAATTTTCCATCAAAATATTCTTCTAATAAGGGATAGTAGTATGAAATGATATCTTTTTTTATTTGTGAAGGGATATCAATAGCAACAAAATATCTTTTCATTTTACAGTTTCTATTGAATCTATCTGTCCATCTCCGTCTATATCGTATCCACGGACCATCATACTCCAAGGCGCTTCGTTAGAGTATCCCTTAAATGTAAGATTTGAAAATCTGGTTGCAGCAAGAATCGCTGACAGCGTCCCTATGTTTCTTACTCCAGCAATTAGTATTATATCCTTTTCCTTGTCAAAGGGATTTTTTATCTTCTCTATGGTTCCTTCGTAATCCCTGATGTGTATGCCATTTCTGTCTTTAAGGGCCCAGCCTTCCTCCTTTATAAATTTTATCGGGAGAAAATTATTTATGTCTCTTGTAACTAGATTTGTCACTGGCCCTCCTATAACTATTAAATTGTTTTTGAACATATTCTTTGATATAACATCAGTATCTAAAACAATTGGAAGTGAACTCGGCAAATCAATAAATTGTCCAAGAAACATACCTAGATATGCTGTATAATGCGAGTCCTTTGCGACAGACTTGTATTCTCCGTGAGGGTCTGAAGCTCCAACACATATATAACCATTAAATTTTCCATTGTTTATGAATTTAGAGAAGAAATTTAAGGCGTACTGGTTTTCTTTGTTTCTGCTTCTTGGGTCAAACTTTACGTTATTTTGATTTATTTCATATGAAAATGAATTGTAAACTGCTTTAACCAACTGGGTATCTTTTTGTTGGGTAATCTCTACTAAACCGGCTTTTTCCATCTTGGATAGATATAAATTTAAGGCCTTTTTATCGATTTTAAGTTCCTTTGAAAGCGCGTCTGCTTTATACTGTTTTTTAGATATCTTCTTTAGTATTGTGATTGCTTTCTCATCAGCAATGTTTTTTACATCCTTTATATCCTCTAATAGCTTTGTATCATTCACAAAATAATTCTCTCCGTCGTTCTTAAGAATATAATTTTTCATAAATAATTAATATAATAGCTTGATGCAAGTATTTAAACATTATCCTAATTTATTATTGACTTATAAAAGCTTTAAATATAAGTTGCTTTCTTACAAAAGTTTAGACTAATTTTATGTGCGGGATTATAGGTTATACTGGTGAAGAGAATTCAATACCTTTTGTATTAGAAGGCATAAGAAACTTAGAATATAGAGGGTACGATAGTTTTGGGTGTGCCATAAAGAAAAACAAAAATATAACAGTTTTAAAGGACATTGGTAGGATTAATAAGATTATATCTGATTACGGCTTAGAGGAAGTTTCTGCAGATGCAAGCATAGCCCATACTAGATGGGCAACGAACGGAGGAGTTACAAAAGAAAACGCTCATCCACTAGTAGACTGCAGTGGTAAAATAGCAGTTGTGCATAACGGGATAATAGAGAACTTTAAAGAATTAAAAGATGAAGTTCTTTCTCATTCATTTGTTTCTGAAACTGATACGGAGGTACTGCCGCACCTAATAGAAGAGGAGATGAAAAAAGGGCGGTCTTTTGAGGATTCTGTTGTAGAGGTATCCTCGAAGATAAAAGGGTTCTCTTCATTCGTAGCAATGGATTCTGAAAATGACGATATTGTAGCAGTTAAAAGTGGCTCACCATTGGTTTTGGGGATATCAGAAAAAGGAGTATTCGTTTCCAGCGATGTACCTTCTTTCCTTAGGCACACAAATAAGGTCGTATACCTTTTCGATGGAGATGTCATATCTATAAACAAGAAAGGGTTTAAGGTATTAAAGACACAGAATCACGGAATGCATAAAATAAGGGAAGTAAACTTCTCGTTAAAAGATATAGAAAAAGGAAAATATAAGCACTTTATGCTTAAGGAGATAATGGAACAACAAGGCCTTATTTCTAAGCTTGCTGCCTCAGATCTTTCATATCTAAAGACTCCTGCATCAATTCTTTCTTTGGCTAGAAATGTTTATATTGTAGGATCAGGAAGCTCTTTTCATATCGCTTTAATGACCGCTAATATAATGAGAGATTTTGGGAGAAACGCCATAGCGATACAGCCACAAGACATATATAATTATTCAAAAATTATAAACAACGAAGATGTTTTTATAATAATATCGCAAAGCGGGGAAACTATGGATATAATAGAGTCCCTTCCATTAATTAAAGATAATAAAAAAATAGGTATAATAAATACGGAAGGATCCACCCTCTCTAATTCTGTAGATTACTTTCTAAATGTTAATGCTGGGCATGAAAAGGGTGTAGCCGCCACCAAAACTTTTGTTCTTTCCGCGTTAATGTCTATATTGTTAGTAATGTTCTCTTTGGGCCAGGAAACTGAAGCTATTAATGATCTTAAGCTTTTGGACATTAGTTTATACAATGTTTTCGTCCCATCTGTTTATACTGCAATAAAAGAAGTATCCTCAAAAATAAAAAAAGAAAATAGCATATTTTTCTTAGGTAGAGGGATAGATTACATATCTGCGATGGAAGCTGCGCTTAAGATGAAAGAGATAACTTATATACATGCTGAGGCCATAGACTCTGCTACATTTAAACACGGGCCTTTAGCATTGATATCAAGGAATGCATACTCTGTTGCTTTAGTATCTGATAGATTTAAGGATTTAGAGATGAATAACCTTAAAGAGATAAAAGCAAGAAATGGGAAGATAATCGGGATTTCCAATCAAAAGCTTGATGTTTTCGATATGTTTATAAGATCGCAGCCTGCCGGCATATTTAGCTTCGTTCCCCATATAATAATATCACAGCTTCTCGCATATTACGTATCAGTTGCAAAGCGAATAGATCCAGACCACCCAAGGAACCTTGCAAAAGCTGTTACGACGAAATAGTGAAGCTTTTTTTGCTTAGGGATCCATAATTTAAAATGGGAGAGGAGTATTTTCTTGTAGATGTTGATTATATAGTCATAGATAACTTTCCTGTTATAAGGTTGTTCTGCGTTAACACCAATTTAGAACGTAGAATATTCTACGATAAAAATTTTAAACCTTACTGTTATGTAGACTCCGATTTAGCTAGTTTTAGAAAAAACACATCTAATTTATCATTTATAGATTCTACAGAAATAATCGAAAGGTATAATCTTGGAAGAAAGTCAAGTCTAATAAAGGTTTATACCAAGTTGCCGGAGGACGTTCCAAAGATAAAACAACTTGGTTTAAAAACTTACGAAGCAGACATCCCTTTCTATAAAAGATATCTATTAGATAAAGCAATCGGCAGCCAGACTATTTTAAATATAGAAAGTGATGGGGATTATGTTAAGGAGATAAAAAATGCTGGAAATGGAAATATGCCTATTAAAATTGCTGCAATAGACATAGAAACATACTCGAAAAAATCATTTCCAAATCCAAAAATTGATCCAATAATAGCGGTTTCAATTGTGAGCTCTTATGAGAGAAAATGCATAACCTGGTTGAATACAGACGGCGAAGAAATAATAAATGCAAAGGATGAAAAAGACATGCTAAGTATACTTGCGGATTACATATCAAGTAATAATTTTAATGTATTGGTGGGATATAACTCAGATTCATTTGATATGCCGTATATATCGGAAAGATCAAAGTTGCTTGGTTTAGAATTTAAGATAAATGGTTTTGAGCTTAAAATAAAAGGAGAGAAGAAAAAAATAGCAGAGATAAATGGAACAGCAAATGTAGACATATTTAACTTTATACGGAATATCTATTCAATATACAATTTAAAGACTGAGATCTTAACATTAAGAGAAGTCGCAGCGGAAATAGTTGGCGAGGAAAAAGGAGAGTTTGATTGGGACAGGATAAATGAGGTATTTGAAAACAAAGAACTTGCAAGATACCTGTGTAATTACTGCATACAAGATTCAAATATTACTTTAAAAATATTTTATGCGCTTTTACCTTTGATTACAGAATTAAATAAACTAATCGGGCAAACATTTTCAGATGTGTCTAGGATGACAACAGGTTCTGTTGTAGAACACCTTATAATGAAAAAGGCCTTAGAACTAGGGGAATTAATACCAAACAGGCCATCGGATTTTCAAGTTAATGAGCGTATTAAGCATGTAAATGTTGGCGCTTTTGTATTTCAGCCGACCCCAGGGCTTTATGAAAACATAGCTGTAGTGGATTTTAGAAGTCTTTACCCCAGTATAATAGTTTCGCATAATATCTGCCCATCGACAATAAAATTCGTTGATGGGAAAGCAGAGTTTATGAGTAGAAGTGAAAAAGTTGGTTTAATCCCAACAGTTCTAGGGGAGGTCATAGACTTAAGATTTGAAGCAAAAGACAAACTAAAAATAGAAAAAGACAACAAAAATCTTAAGGCAAGGGTTCTAGTTTTAAAATTGATAGCAAATGGTTTCTATGGCTATCTAGGGTATTACAATTCAAGGTGGTATTGCTTTGATTGTGCTGGGGCAACCACAGCTTTGGGTAGAAAGTATGTTCAAGATGTTATATCAAAGGCCAAATCAGCCGGATTTTCTGTTCTTTATGCGGATACGGATTCCGCATTTCTACAATTTGGAGAACAAAGGGAAAAAGTAAAGGAATTTATTTTTAATATAAACAAGGAACTTCCAAAACCGATGGAATTAGAACTGCAGGACTTCTATCGTAGAGGAATATTTGTAAGTTCTAAAGGCGGTATAGGCGCAAAGAAGAAATATGCAATGGTAGATTTACATGGAAACATGCTAATAAAGGGTTTTCAATCCGTAAGGAGGGACTGGGCGGTTATAGCAAAAAATCTGCAGAAACAAGTTTTAAATAAAATATTAATTGACGGTGATATAATTGGGGCATTGGATCTAGTCAGAGATACTATTAAAAAACTAAAGGATGGCGAAGTAGATCTAGAAGAATTAGTTATACTTACAAGGTTGAGAAAAGATCCTTCTTCTTATGCTCAGACAAATAGACATATTTCAGCGGTTGAAAAGAGTGGGTTAAAATTTTCGAGTGGAGATACTGTAAAATATATAATATCAAAAGGAAATGAAAAAGAGAAAGTTTCGGACAAAGCAGTTTTATACGAAATTGCAAAGAAAAACCAAATAAAATACGATCCTGATTATTACATAAACAAACAGGTAGTATCTTCAGTTTTACAGATATTCGAGGTTTTCGGTTATTCAGAAGAGGATATTAAAGGCAGGAAAGATAATTCTTTAGAGGGATTTTTATAAGCTTTTTTATATATAAGTAAAATCATACAATAATATGGAAAATCAGGTAAAAAATGATTTTATAGACAGGTTTACCGATAATAGTATCGGTATGCTTTTTATAAAGGAGAGATATAAACTTGATGATGTAGCGCTGCAATTATTTAACAGAATAAAAAACAAAAAATTTAAATTGGTATACGTAACCGCAAGCTTGCCATCGAAAGTTATACAGGAGAAAATAGAAAGCATAAAGCTGGACGATTATTTTATAATAGACTCTGTTAGCAGCAGCATATCAAGTGATTTGTCGCCTACGGAAAAAAGTATATTCCTAAAATCTCCTGCAGATCTTACTGAGATAGGTATTAGTCTAGAAGGGATACTTAGAAAGTATCAAAATACTCTATTTATAGTTATAGATTCGCTAACTTCTTTGCTGATATATAACTCTGAAAATGAGATACTTAGGTTTGTGCATTTTACGTCTTCACTTGCAAGAGAGAAAAAAAGCAAGCTAGTTTTTATAGTTCTAGAAAATAACGGTGTAAGTAAAGGATTTCTTGATAAGATAAGAAGCTTTATAGATGAAGAAGCATTTATAGAATGAATGGAAAAAGATGAAAAGGAAAAATGGCTTTTAGCAGGTAAAATAGGAAAAGAGGCCAGAGAGCTTGGAATTTCAATGTGCCAACCAGGAGCGAAAATTCTTGACATTGCAATGGCCATAGAAAAAAAGATAGAAAGCAACGGAGCAAAACCTTCTTTTCCACCCAATATATCTATAAACCAAATTGCTGCGCACTATACCCCAAAATTTGCTGATACTACGGAATTAAAAGTGGGAGACATTGTAAAAATAGATGTAGGCGCAAGTATCGATGGTTATTTGTCAGATACTGCTGCGACTGCCGTTGTTGGTAGTTCCGATAATCCATTAGTTAATACTGCAAAAGAAGCATTGGAAAACGTAATCAAAATTATAAGGCCAGGTATCCCAATTATAGAAATTAGTTCAGTTATAGAAGATACTATAAGAAATAAGGGGTTCTCTCCAATTGTAAATTTGGGGGGACATGGTATAAGCAGGTATGATTTGCATGAAGGAGAATTCATAGCAAATTCTAGAAATTATTCCGGTTCTTTTTTAAGAAAACATGGAATTGTTGCAGTAGAGCCTTTTGCTACGACTGGTGGGGGATATGTAGTAGATAGCTCAGAAGTTCAGATTTTATCGTTTATAAAATATAAAAATGTTAGGAGTTCATTAGGCAGAGATATATTGGCTTTCATAGAAGAGGAATACAAACAATTACCATTCGCGAAAAGATGGATAATAGATAAATTTGGAAAGTTAGCAGATATGGAAATGAAAGCATTGGTTGCAGCAGGAGCATTAAACGAGTTTAATGTTTTGAAAGAAAGAGATAATGGTATTGTAGCACAATTTGAGCATACCTTCCTTTTTGATGACGACAAGGTAATCATAACAACTATTTAAGAAACCATTTACCATCTAATTTATGATAGTATGGGAGTAAAACTCAATGGTATTTTTGAGGGAAAGAGCATAAAAATGCAGGAGCTTGCAGGTAAAGTAATAGCCATAGATGCATTTAACTGGATATTTCAGTTTTTAACTACTATAAGACTGGCTGATGGATCATATCTTACAGATTCTAAAGGTAGAATAACAACCCATTTAAATGGAATATTCTATAGATGTGTTTCTTTGCTTGAAAACAACATAACTCCAGTTTTCGTTTTTGATGGAAGTGCGCCGAGATTTAAGAAGGAGACTTTGAAAGAAAGGGAAAAAGCTAAGGAAGAAGCTGAAGTTATGCTGGAGAAAGCTTCTACATTGGAGGAAAAAGCAATGTACATGCGAAGGCTAGCGAGAATAGACAGTTATATAATTGATTCAGCAAAAGAACTTTTATCCTATATGGGAATAAAATATATCCAAGCTCCGGCAGAAGGGGAGGCCCAGGCAGCACAAATGAGCAATGAAGGAAAAGTTTTTGCTGCAGCTTCACAAGATTATGATACTTTCTTATTTGGAGCAAAAAGAGTAGTTAGAAATCTAAATATCACAAATAAGAGAAAAATAAGTAGAAAAAGGATATCCACACAGGTTGCTCCGGAAATAATAGAGGCGGATTATAATCTTAAAAAATTAGGCATAAATAGAGAAAAATTGATCGTTTTATCGCTTTTTACAGGCACCGATTATAATAAAGGTGTAGAAGGCATAGGGCCAAAAAAGGCCTTGAAACTCGTTAAAGAATTTGATTATAATGAGCTTCTAGAAAAATATAATTTTAGGTCTAATTATGATATAAAAGAAATATTCAATTATTTTTTGAATCCAGACACTGTAAATGTAAGCGATGACTTAAATATCGAAAAGGTAGATAAAGAGAAATTAATTGCCTTTTTATGCGATGAGCATGGCTTTTCAAAAGATCGGGTGCAGCAATTTCTTGATAAATTAAATAGGCGCGAAAATTCACTTACTTTTTATGGCTGAAGAATTAAAGGAGAGAGCAGAAAAAGAGATAAAAATGATGCGGAAGGTTTTCTCGAAGATAGAATTGATTAATGAAAACGATAAATTAGCAGACGAATTCTTTAATATGGCTTCAAACTACTTTAAAGACAGCAATTTTTTCTTTCAAAATAAGGATTATATAAGGGCATTTGAAGCGATAGTTATAAGCTGGAGTTATGTAGATGCTGGGATAAAGGCGGGAATGTTCTCTGTTAGTAAAGAACTTAAAAATTATTTTACATCTTCTGATTAAAGTGAAATTTTTAACAAAACTATAAAATATACTAGTTTTTAGTGCTAATTTTAAAATGAAAATATTTATATATTATAATGTAGTAAAGATTTTATGGTTGTAGAAAGAGAGAGAATCCCTGCAGTTGTAATACTACTGCTTATGTTGATTGGTTCTGTAGTCATATATCTTTTATTAGTCCCGCCACCTGTAGCTTATAAACTTCTTGGTATAAACAATACCAGCACTTCCGTTCCGACCATACCAAAAGGAGAGTTCTACAAAAGCCTAAACATTTATATAGGTGGTAATAGCAAGCCAATCAACACTAGTTATTCAATAGGCACTTTTGGAGTAGATTTCCCGATATCAAATTCGACAATTTTCAATAAAAGTGATATTTCAATAGGCTCAAGCATATTTGGCTCGTCATCATACAATTTAGATTTTAATTCATCACAGAATTCTACCTACTTTTTAATTGTGAAAGTCGAATCCGTTTCAGGAAGTCCAAAGATGACATTCTCACTGAATGGTAAAAGTTTCTTCTCAACATTACCAGCAAAAAATGAGACAATAACCGAGAAAATTCCAGTTAATTCAAATTCTAAAAACTTGCTATCTATAACCGACAGTTTAAACGGTTTTGCATTTACACAATCATTTAAACTATCAAACGTACAGGTTGTAGAAGAAAAGGGGAAGAACAATGCTTATTCTATTCCAATAAAAATATTAACTTTCAGTGGAGTAGGGGATTATTCTCTAGATTACACCCCTATAGGATATGGCTTATTGAATGTCTACATAAATAATCAAATTGTATCAAGCATAAACAGCGGAAATGATACACAGCAAGAAGTAAATATCCCTCCTAATGTTATATCAAGGGCAATAAGGAATTCAAATGCCTCTTCTGTTGTTTTTCCAGTAGAATTTAATGTGGCTTTTCAACCTGCGGAAAACGTCTCTTATGAAATTGCAAATGCCGCGCTTAATTACGAGATACCTTTTATAGCGGAAAATTCTCCATCAATATACTATTCTGTGAACGCTACAAAAAGCAATTACATACTTACTTTTGATGTTTCCAGTATAATAGATAAGGGCAATGTCTACTTTTATTTCACTCCCAGCGGCAGTAATGTTACAATGGCTGCAAGTCAATTATCAAGTGGAGAAAATGTTCTTTTAATCCCTTCTACTTATCTTGGCAATCCTTCAAATGGAAATTATAGTGGCACTATAAAAATATCTTCAAATGGTTTAGTTATACCATCGTTCATCTCATTAAAATCTCTTTCCAGTTGAAATTTAAATATGAAGAAGTAGTATCCTTATTATGTTGATAAAGCTTAATAAGAAGGGGCAGGCAGCCGGCGGGGCATCACAACCACCCAATAATCCGCCTCCAAAAGATAATAATCCAACGCTCAAAGGTAAGAGGAAATTTACATGTGAGGTATGTGGTCAGAGATTTCCTACAAAGGGATCGTTATGGGCCCATTTACAAAACGTTCATGGTTATTCTCCACAGCTATTAGAATTAGAAGAAGAAAAGAAAAAAAATAGAAAATTGCTAAACACAGATAGTATTATAAGATCTGCGAAAAAACATTCTATTTTGCTTGCACCATTTATTATTATAATAATCCTTGTAGTTGTTTACTTCGCATTTTATGCATCCACTAATGTCGGGATAGTTTACACTGAAGTAACATACGGAAGTATCTTTTCAAAGGTAAGCGGGCTTATTTCTTCCGGGTTTTCAGCTATCTCAACCTTTATAGCCGAGATACAGAATCCAAATCTACTGATATCACAACCACATGTTACTAGTACAAATTCCACACCAACATTTTCTTCCTTTTTAACATTTAATTACCCACCAGATCAAGAGGTTGTTTTAACTAGCAATCCGCAGCAAGGGTCAATATTCTATTCTGTTACGAATAATGCTAATGTTCCATTGGGCCCAGGTACTTCTAATAATCTGCTTGTGAATATCTCCTGTGGGAGTACAGTATCTACTGGGGCAGCGCAGTATTGCAAAGATATGTTAACTAAGTTTATAAATCCCGTAGAAACAAGTAGCTCTCCACCTTCCGTTAACGATCAATCTTTAATAAATATCCTAGCTCCAGGAGAAACAAAAGAGAATACAACTTATTTCGATCTATCATGTCCTAGCAAAAAATTGACTTTTCCATTATCAATGTCATTGCTTGCAACTTTCTTAATAAAAAATTATACTGCTGCAGTTATTCTGCCAGTAGAATTCATGTCCAATTCCTTTCAAAATCAATTGCTATCCTCAGATCAGGCATTTGTTCCTTCAGAGCCTTCGTTTAATTTTTATTCCTCTGGTCCAGTTCAGATGGAAGTTTATACTGATGCAAGACAACCTATACTGACAAAAATAAATTCGCTTCCATTGCAGGTAACAATAAAAAACAATGGAAACTATCCTTACGATATCAATAATTTGTCATTGTATATAAGCAAAGCGTTTTATCCTACAAACCCATCAACAAGTTATTGGAAATGCTCTACTGCAACGCCTTTTATTAGACAAGGTTTTCATTTCCCTGGAAATAGTTATTGGAATTGTTACATAGATAATAGTAATATACTTTCTTCAGGGAAAAGTTTTTATCTTGGTTTGCCAGCAGTAAATTCATTAAATGGTATGCACTTCAATACAATGACAATAATTGGTTATGTTAATTATAATTATAACGAAAGCTTAAACATGCCAGTAGTTGTAAGCAATCAAACATGTAAGAGTTGATATGATAAATAAAAAAGGAGCAAGTGGTGTAGTTGGCGGCGTTTTCGTACTTATAATAATTGTAATATTGTTCCTATATGGACCAATAATACTCAATAAAATAGGTTTCTCCCCAGTTCCATCAGCTAGTTCTTTGAATAAAACAGTAGCAGTTGGGGTTGTTTCAATAAATTCTCCTTCCAAAGTTTCTCCATCATCTAAATTTGGAGTCACTTTTCTTGTTGCAAATAATCTCAATGGAGCGGCAGCTTCAAACATATTTTTCTGCTTGGATAATCTTGGCTTATTCTCAATAGTCTCAAGCCCGCAAGAATCCAATCCAAGTCCAAATGGAAACGCTATAACAAGTGGTAGGTGTGTCAGTATACCATCACTTGCAACTGGTAGCATACTTTCAGAGGGTTTTACATTGTCAGCACCGCCAGCTAGTTATTACGGTAACATACAATATTCACAAAATTTAGGTTATTACTTAAATTTCTCTTATGTTGGAAAGGCAATGCAACAGTTAGAATTCGTCTCACAAAGTGCAAGCAATAGCGGAAATTATCCTTCACCAACAACCCAAACTTCAGGAGTAACGGCAGGCCCTATAGAGATATCTTCTTCATCTTCACAGCCGGTAGTGTATGGACAGGACATAGAACTTACTATAAATCTTAATAATATAGGGTTGGGCACTCCTATAGGTAAGGCAAATCTTTCAATATATATAAATAGTTCAATACTTACAATTACCGGAGCGAATGCCTTAGGATTAAAAACTAGACAATTTAGCAATGGAACTGAAGTCTTGTATGATCAAGTATCTATAGGCCCTAACGGCGCTTCTATAACGCTGCCGGTTGCCTTATCCTCTTCGGAATCAACTAAGTTATCAAATTCAAACGTTCCAGTTTTTACTGATGATATGAATTTTAATGTTCATTATTCATATGAGCAAGAAGGATATATACCAATAAGTTTGTATATATCTCCATATTCAATCTAATTGAAAATTAAGTTTTTATATACTTATTGTACATATAATCTATATGTATAATAAGGGTGCAAGCGGTGCAGCTATTGTCGGCGTTTTAATTATCGTTATAATATTGATAGTTGTTATATATGGAATTAACAGCGGAAAATTGAATTTTGGTAAAACCAAGTCTTCAACTCCAAATTCTTTCTATATATCTGCAAGTTTAAATGCCACATCAATTTATTCCGGACATTCTGCACCATTATATCTCACTTTTTTTAATCCTTTTAACCAGCCGGTTAACCTCCAATTACAGGCAGAGATCGGTTCACCTAATTATGTTGCGATTTCACCAAGTTCAAAAACAATAAGCATGCCTGCTTCTATGTCTACACCAACTTCTGTTCTATTTAATGTTTCCTGCCTTGGTTCCAGTTCTAGCGTTTCTTCAACTTACCTTTTTTCATCGAAAGTTACAGACTTTTGGCAAAATTTTACAACATCTGTGATAACTTATCCATATGGCATAGCTTCATCATTGATACCACAAACGATTTATAATAATACTAATCAGGGATTCATGTCAGTTACTGCAAACCCAATTTCTATAGAAACTCAGATACCTTCTGGCTCTTTATCACAAAATATGAATCTAGCTATATCACCAACCTATGATAGTGGCGAACCATATACGGAAATCTCTTCCGGAACCCCAAATAAGGTTTTGAGCAATATAATAATTACAATAAAAAATTCGTCAGGAATAGCGTCGGCATCCGCATATTACAATGGTCAAACTTATCCATTTTCTGTTTCAGGTAAAACTCTAAAGCTTTCCCTTTCAAACGTAAATTTGGCATTGATAAAGCCTTATTTGACATTTGATATAAGAGCAACTAATCTAAATTCTACTTCGCAGAATATAGTAAACATAGATATAAATTACAATTATTACTTCTCATTCCCAGGTTCTCCAGCTCAAATATCTTGTGATTAATATGGATAAAAAAGGACAAAGTGGGGTTATAATAATTGTTATAGTAATAATAGTAATTGGTATTCTCTTCTTATACCATGAAGGTTATTTTAGTGCAAAAACATCAATAACCACTACTAAGCAGAATGTAAATCCTTACCTTCCAATTTCTTTTAATATTTCTTCTACAAATAACCTAGCTCATCTTTATACAAATCAAAATATAAACATAATTTCCAGTTTAGTTAATTCCGGAAACGAGCCTATAAACTTAATTCTTTCTCCTTACGGCTGCTCTTTCCTTCCAATACAAAATAAAAGCGTTTCAATACCAGCCGGTTCTTCAACGTCTTTACAATGGACTTTTTCCGGATCCAATCCGACTACTTGCAGTATAACGCTTCTTGCTTGTTTTAATGCAGTTTCTTATACAAATTACCCTTTGACTATAGAGAGCTATAAATTTACTGGAAAAGCCCCAAGTTCCGCTTCAACGGCATCTTCTGGTTTACCAATAGATTTATTCTTACAGTCATTTAACTCAACAATAGTAGCTGGGCCTTCTCCAGTTAATAATACAGAATACATTTATGGATACGCATTAACATCTACAGGTTCTACTTCAAGGCTCAATTGGGTTTCAATCTCGATAAATAATGGAAAAGGTTACTTTACAACATCTACTGGGAAAACCCTAGAAATAAATCCAAATATAAACATAACAAATTCACAGTATCCATTAACATTTGAACATGGCAAACTTCTAGCTCCCGTATCATTTTCATTGCTAGTTCAGCCAGTTTCAAATTCTTTAGGTTATTACACTGGAGCAGCAATAAACGTAAGCGCTGGTTATACTTATTGTTTAACTTCAAACAGCATACCTATAACATTACATAGCTCTTGAATTATCTAATAAAAGATTTATCGCTTCTTCTTCATTTTTGCTTAATTCCCCGGGTATTAATATCACCAAAGGCGGTTTTAATTTTTCTATTTCTTTACCTATAGCTTTTTCTATCTTTTGAGAAGCACCGCCAAGCCTGGAAACCACAAGGACATTTTCCCAATTAATTATTTTTTTATTTCTCTTTTGCTCTATGTTTTTTATTATCATGACAGCATCTTTAGCATTTAAAAAAGTATTTTCATCTCTTACTTCTAAAAGTATTAAAGAATGGTAATTCAATGAAAGGTTTTTTTCTATAACATCGAAAAAGCTTTCTGGTTTAAAATTTTCTGTGTATATGGGTATACTGGTTGTACCACCGAATTTGTACAAAGATAATCCTGTTTCACCAAGTGCAGAAAATATGCTTGAAGCGTGTACAATTTCAAATTTTATATTTTTTTCTATGCAATCTTGTATGATAGAAAAATGTGTTGTTGCTGCCAACGGGTCTCCAGGGACTAAAATAACAATATCTTTATCTTTTGCTTTTTCAACGATGAAACTGCTTTCCAGAGTTTCTCTTTTTATTATACTTATTTTTTTATTAGTTGTTTTTTCAAGCTCATCCAGAAAACTTATGTCATTTAAATTCGTATATCTTTCAAGGAATGCTTCGTCACAATTTTTTATAAGATCTATCGCTCTAAATGGCAAATCATTTAAATAATATAATCCAGTACCTATTAAGTGTAGCATGGTATATCAAATGGATTATGTAATATTTATCTTTGTGCTTGCCATACTTACAGCAGCATCTATAAGCGACTTTAAAAGTAGAGAGGTTCCGGATTCAATAAGTTATATCCTTATAATAGGTAGTTTTTTACTTGTTTTGGCTTATTCAATAGAGTATAAGACAATATCAAATTTATTATATATGCCGCTATCTATACTGTTAATAGCTGGTTTTTCTTATATTATGTATAGGATAGGCCAATGGGGAGGCGGCGACGTAAAGCTTTTATTTGGTTTAAGCTTGGTTTTTACTTCTTTAAACCTGTTTTCAAATACTTCTTTTGTAGCATTGTTAATAAACATACTTCTTTTCGGTGGTGTTTATGGTTTATTAGGCACTATAATATTAGGACTTGTAAAGATTAAGAAACTTAAAAAATATTTTAAAGCATATGATATCCCTTTTTTTGCAGTAATGGCAATCATTATAGTAATATCAATTTTCCTTATCCCATTACCACTTAATGTTTTTATTTCCATTGCAGCTTTCATGCTTTTTTCATTGCGTTTTTTATTCCTTGTTGCAAACAATTTAATGTATGTTAATGAAAAAGTAGAAAAGCTTACAGAAGGAGACTGGATCGCTGAAATTCCTAAAGATAAAAATGGAAAGAATATAATAGCAGATAGAAGTACGGGGTTGACTCTATCAGACATACAGAAACTCAAAGAAAGCGGAGTTAAAGAAGTTTTAGTAAAAATAGGTCTGCCATTTGTTCCTGGAATATTGTTTGCAGTTATTATAACGATTGTTTTTGGAAATCCTCTGCTTCAAATCCTCTCTTCTTTGTATCTTTAGAAATCCAGGATATTTTCATCCCTCTCTAACTCATAATCCTCGTCTGGGTCCTCTCCTTCTCTATCAGTAATAGAAAATTCCTTTCTTTTCATAAATACACTACAATATAGTAATATAGTTTGTTCTATTTAAATATTTCTAATTTATAAATACCAACTAAAATAGTGATTTTATTCAAAAATCATGTGTTAATATATTGACTGCAAATATGGCCTTTTAAAATTAACCTTTAAATTTTGATTTTTTAAAGTATTTATCTTATTATTTAGAGAGATAATTATAGGGATAAAATATTTTATGAAGGTATTTAATAGAAAAGGTCAGCAAGTAGTAGAAGCTTTAATGACTTACGGATGGATGATTCTTATCGTGGCGGTTGTTATAGCTTTGATTTTTGCTCTTGGTATCGTTCCATTAAATTTTGTTCCGCCATCTGCAACTATAAGTGGGTTTTCAGGTGTTAAAGTTACTGCTGTTGTTGCAAATTACACATATCTCGAATTTTATGTTTCAAATGATCTTTCTATCCCTGTTAATTTAAATAAATTTTTGTTAAGTTATAATAGTACGTATTTCTCAAATATTAAGTGTCAATATCTTACGCTCTCTCCAGGCCAAAATTCTATATGTTTCTTGAAGATAAACCTAGCGAATACGAGAGATACCGTAAGTTTAGGTATGGGTTTCGCAATAAATAGCAATTTAAATGCTTCTTCAAACGGTACAATGTCATTTGTTCCAGTGAAAATTTCCTTGTATTTACCACCAACTATTACAGTATTCAATGAAGAGGGTTTAACAACTGGAGTTCAATGGTGGGTAGATTATGATGGAAAGAATGTTTCTTCTACCGGTAAATCCATTTCAATATCTACAGTGTTTGGAGATTATTCATTTATAGTTGGAAATGTAACTTTCAATGGTTGCAAATTTACAGCATTGCCTTCTTCAGGAACGCTTGAATCAGGTTTATCTCAAAACATAATATTCATAAATTCCTGTGCAGCGACATTTATTGAAAAAGAATTACCAAAGGGAACAAGTTGGCAAGTTACATATGCAGGCAAACAGCAGTCTACCACAAATAATATCTTAGTATTTACAAATGAGAAATCTGGTACTCATTCATTTTCAGTTGCTAATTCTGTAGTGGCTGGGTGTACATATTCACCTTCCCCTTCTTCAGGAACATTATCCGTTGGTAGTTACAAGTA
>CAZXLU010000003.1:0-46590 GCA_964641875.1 Candidatus Woesearchaeota archaeon
CAATTGTCTTCTGGATCAACATCACCTAAAGAAGCCGCTATCCCACCTTCTGCCATTACTGTGTGTGCTTTTCCAAGAAGAGATTTTGAAACAATAGTTACTTTTATACCACTTTTTATTGCTTCTACGGCGGCTCTTAATCCAGAGCCCCCAGCGCCTATTATTAAAAGATCTGTTGTTATATTTTTGTAATCCTCTTTTTCTGACATGAATAGATTTAAGTAATCATAATTTAAATTATTATGTATGATGTTTAATGAATTCTGTAGGTATCTAAACGATTTAGAAAAAACCTCAAAAAGATTAGATATGATAGACATTTTATCAAATTTACTATCGAATGTAAATGAAAATGAAGTTAATGCTGTGGTTAATTTTGTTCAGGAGCAATTATTACCTGCTTTTTATGGTGTTCAATTAGGAATAGCAGATAAAATGGCAGAGAAAAGTATAGCATTGGCTTATAATGAGTCTCAAACTAAAGTTCTAGAATATTACAAAAAAAGTGGGGATATGGGAGAAGTTGCGGAAAAACTATGTAGATTTAAAGGAGGCAGTTTGTCAGTAAAAGAAGTTTACGATCGGCTTTATGAAATATCAAAAATATCCGGAGGGGGAAGCGTAGAAGAAAAAATAGAGAAGATTGGAGATATTCTTAAACTTTGTTCCCCTATCGAATCTAAATTTTTGATGCGCTTCGTAATGGGAAAGCTTAGATTGGGTGTTGGTGAAGCAACTATAATGGAAGCCTTATCAAAGGCTAGGACCGGCGGCAGAGACTTTAAAAAAGATATAGAGAGAGCGTTTAATTTATGTTCGGATTTAGGATACGTTTCTGAGGTTTTGTACTCAAATGGTAAAGCAGGTATAATGAAATTTAAAATTTCTGTAATGAAACCAATACGCCCTGCTTTAGCAGAAAGAGCTAGCTCAATTTCAGATATATTGAAAAGAATGGGAAATTGCGCAATAGACCAGAAATTAGATGGATTTAGGGCCCAAGTACATAAAGACGGTGATAAAGTTAGAGTATTTTCAAGAAATCTCGAAGATATAACTCATTTTATGCCAGAAATAATTGATAAGATTAAAAAAATTAAATTTAATAAAATTATAATAGACAGCGAAGCTTTAGCTTATGATGAAAACACGGGTACTTTATATCCATTTCAAATAACTATACAAAGGAAGAGAAAACATAATATAAAAGAAGTATCTGAAGATTTACCCTTGCGATTGTTTGTTTTTGATATCTTATTAATTGATGATAAAAGTTTGATAGATTTACCCTATAAGGAAAGAAGAAAAATAATTGATGAGGTTTTTTCTGATAATGACATATTGTCTAAAACAAAAATGATAATAACTGATAAAGAGGATGAAATCGCAAAATTTTTTGACAAATCTTTAGAGGAAGGGTTAGAAGGTATTGTAGCAAAAAGACTTGATTCTCCGTACTCTGCAGGCGCGAGAAATTTCAATTGGATTAAGATGAAGAGATCCTATAAATCAAAGTTAAATGATACTATAGACCTAGTTATACTTGGTTATTTCAAAGGTAGGGGCCATAGAGCTAATTTTGGTATTGGAGCAGTACTTGCTGGAGTTTATGATTCAAAAGAAGACTGTTTTAAAAGCATAACAAAAGTTGGTTCAGGGTTTTCAGAAGAACAATTTAAGGAGCTTTATAAAATATTGAATGAAGAAAAGGTTGATTCTAAACCTGCCAGAATAGACAGTATAATGCAACCAGATGTATGGGTCATCCCAAAGTATATAATAACAGTTAAAGCGGATGAAATAACTAGGAGCCCGACTCATACCGCTGGAATGAAGGATGGGATTGGCTATGCATTGCGTTTTCCAAGAGCAGTTTCATTTATAAGGACAGACAAGGAAGCAGAAGATGCAAATACGGTAAATGATATAATTGAGATGTATGATCAACAGAAAAACGCAAAAGTTAAAAGCTGATGCTACTAAATTAATATATGTTATTAAATGAGGGTAAGGATTCTTTTTTAGAAGAGGAGGTAAGTTTTGAGAATGCAAGATACATAATTTTACCCGTGCCTCTAGATATAACTACGTCATATCTAAAAGGGACGAAATTCGGACCTAGGTCAATAATAGAAGCCTCCAGGTCCCTTGAAAATTATGATTATGAAGTAGATTATGAACTTAAAAATAAAATTTTTACTTTAAATGAGCTTAATTTAAACGGAGATATACGAGATTCCATAGATGTTATAAGTTTAAGTGTATCTGATATACTTTCTTCAAATAAAGTACCTGTAATTTTAGGTGGGGAACACACTGCAACATATGCAGCTTCATTGTCATTTGATACAAACGTAGAGTTTATAATATTTGATGCCCATGCAGATTTTAAGCCAGATTATCTGGGTTTAGAAATAAACCATGCGAGTAATTCTAGGTTAGTTAATTTAAGGAATAACGTTAGCTTAATCGGAGTGAGGAGTTTTAATATTAATGAAAAAGAAGAGATAAATAAAAGAGGTTTGTTATTAATAAATAAAAATCAGATATCTAATAATTTAGATCTTTTAATACGTAAAATAAAAGGTAAAAAGGTTTATATAAGCATAGACATGGATGTATTTGACCCTTCAATAGCTCCAGGAGTGGGGACACCGCAGCCAGATGGGATTAAATATGATGATTTTCTTAAGTACGCAAAAGAAATAATAAATAACTCTGAATTAGTTGGAATGGATGTAATGGAAACTCGCCCATTAGGAGATAATAATATAACCGAAATACTCGCTTCTAAGATAATAATAGATGTTTTATCATTGAATGAAAAGAAATCTAAATAAACTAAATGTGAGTTGCACTTATAACTAAACCCCCAACAGAAGCAAAAACTAATGTTACTATGAATGCTATTAGTATGTATAGAATAATTGATATCAAAAGCATTGAGGCCATAGTGTCTCTCATAAGTATTCTATCACCTGGTTGAGATATAGTTGATACGGCATACCCTATAATTAAACTTAAGCTAACTAGATATATACCAATTATTATCTGAAATGTGTACAAAGGTATAGCACCACCACTTAAATTAAATAATCCGAATGCAAAAGGTACCACGGATGAAACGCTGCTGCTTGATGATGTGCTTGCAGCGCTTTGTATTGAGCTTATACTACCAGAAAGAGAAGTAAGAACGGTGCCTATCAAAGTGGTTAAGCCAACTACTATTCCCGCCATTGCTGGACTTATTAATCCTACTTCTACACGCATTCCTGAGGTAACTTCTTCTAAAAGAGAGCGTACTTGTTCTTCTATCCTTCTCAAATTTGCGAGATGTTTTGATACATAAAGCGTTGCTACTGAAGCGTTTCTCACACTTTTTGCTGCAGACGATAAAAATATTTTTGTTGAAGCTAGTATCATTGGAGATGGAAAGAAACGTGTTGAACCATTTGTAGCATTAAAAAATGCGTCTTTTAAAGACATACCGAGTTTTCTTATATTGTTAACAGTTACATTAAAAAAATCTGCAACAGGAGTTCCTTTCATGTTTTCTTCAACCTTTACTAAAGTCGCCTCCGGAGGGTAACCTTGTGCAAGAAATGAACTCATTTGTGACATTGCAGCCCCGAATGATGATTCTATTGCATTTAATTCTTCTTCAGTTTCTTTCAGCTGTATAACAGATAATTTTAAGTAAACAACTATTGAAAAACCTATGGCAGCGGTTATAAACATGGATACGTATATCTGCGTTGGTCCAAATTTTAGAAGTAATGGGTATAAGAAATATACTGGGAGTAAAAACAATATAAATATCATTGCCGCTGGCAATAATGCACTAATACTAACTCTTTTTTTACCAAAATTCAAGAAAAAATTTCCCACTTTAGGTATATTGGGTATGTTATCTACATTAGGAGCACC
Organism: Candidatus Woesearchaeota archaeon; assembly: GCA_964641875.1. GTDB lineage: Archaea > Nanobdellota > Nanobdellia > Parvarchaeales > Parvarchaeaceae > Parvarchaeum. The sequence goes on from CAZXLU010000003.1 coordinate 3,928, forward strand.
AAATCCACTCGGCCTTGTCAGCAGCTTATTTCTTATTAGAAAATAAACCATTAATGGAAGAGCGATGTCATACATAATTGCAAGTAATAATCCAAAGTCTGGGACTGCAACAAAAGCCATTAACATTGGTGCTAAAACCAATCCTAATACTGGTAGAACCATTCCTATCATATATATTGTGTTTAATGGTTCTTTAAGTGAAGATGCATATTTAGTCATGGCTTCAAATGTTCCTCCCAATATCCTATCAGATGCTTCATCCAGTAAGCCTAATCTAGCTTCTTCAGTTTCTTGTGATGTTGAACTTTCTATAAGGAATATAGCATCAGTGAATGCTGGGCTTGATTTTGCCCATCTTTTTGAGTATTCATCCAAAGCTTCTTTTATATTTTGGTATTTCCTCGCCGCAGTATCCCATATTAATTTTTTTAAATCTAGCGCTAAGTAACTAGACAAGTTGTCAGACGCAAATTGCACTGCGCCTTCTAAATTTGGCGTTTGTCGCATAAATATGACCATATAAAGAACCATAGTTACTAAATCGCTAGAAGCTTTGCTTAATCTTACTGTCATTTGTTGTTGAGGGAATATCTGTACGCCTATAAAAGAGATTACTCCTAAAAACATAAGTATAATCCCAGCTAAAATTTGTCCTATTATTAGTAATATTATACCTAAAAACATTAAGAAAACAAGCATGAATATTCCAAAACCATATAATTGTTTTGCGTCAAAATCGTAGCCTAATAAATAAAGAGTGGTATTTATTTTTTTCTCTTGCTCTTTGTTTATGTTAAATTTTATTAATTTTCCAATAGTACTGGCACCAAAATTTATTATTTTCGATAATGTACTTTGGTTTTTTTCTTTGAAAATTTTGTATTCTAAGGATCTTAATTCTTCTCTTATTTTTTCATCTTTTTTATAGAGTTCCGATGGCACTATTTCTTCATTAGTATAGTAATTATTTATGAAGTTTTTGTCAATTCTTATACCTGGTGCATCCACCTTTACTTTTTGCTTTTTAGCCATAAATCAAACATGCTCTTTATTCTTTTTCTTTCTGCTACTCCATATTCCTCTCTTAGCTTAGATATTATGTCGTAGTACTGGTCTATTGCTAAGGATGTAAATTCTGCTTCTAGTAAAGACGGGTTTTTTAAAGCATTTGCATGATCTGATATTGCTTTTAGTATATCTCCTCTTGCCCTTATGTTATCAAGAACTGCATCCCAGTTTCCAGCCCAGTCTTCAACTCTCGATGCTATCTCCTTTACAACATAACTATTCCCTTCTAACATATCATTTGAAGGGTTTAAAGTGTCTTTATGTATGTCATATTTTACTAAATCTACAAAACCATTTTCATATTGAGGGTCATCATTCCAATCCTTTCTAACTTCAGTTATTCCTAGTACTCTTCTCCTTTCAGTCAATCTATCTTCAGTTCTTATTTTGTTTACAGACACTATTAAATCAGTTGCTTTAAAGCTAGTTCTTGGTACATTTAAGTCATTAACCACTCTATCAAACACTCCATATGGATTTTCACCATGTATGGTGCCCATAACAGTATTTGAAAGAGCACCGACTCTCATCGCCTCATAAAGAGCCTTAGCTTCTGTGCTTCTAACCTCTCCGACTATAAGAGAGCTATCTCCCAACCTTAAAGTAGTCCTTATACCTTCATCTGCGCTCATCTCAGCTCTTTCTCCAGTTATTGCACTTTGTACTTTTAATGACAATATATCATATCCTAATTTTGTAAATGAATCTGTTGGGATCTCTAATGTATCTTCAACAGTTATTATCCTATACCTTTTCATCAAAAGTAACATAAGCGCTGTCAGCATAGAGGTTTTACCAGCGCCTCTAGTCCCACTTATAAGTATTGTTCTTGCGCCTTCTACACAAAACCACAAAAGGCCCGCCGCAAATGGGGATATCATGTTGTTATTTATGAAAAGAGGGATTGTCCAAGGTTTTTCCCTATGTCTTCTAAAAGCTATGCTTAATCCTTCCGGAGAAAGGGGCCTTTGAGCTATAGCAACTCTCGCCCTGAACAAATTAGTTATAAGCTCCGTGTCAAGTACTGGATGGCCCTCATCAAGAGCTCTTCCAGACATTAGTCTAAATCTTGATGCCCATGCATCTACTTCTTTAGCATTAGGAATGATGTTAGAAGCACATTCCCCATATTTTGAATGTTTAACGAATATTGGAGATTTGCTTATTGGGGAATTTATATACACATCTTCAACCATATCATCAGATAAGACTATCTCAGTCATTCCAAATCCGACTGTTAATCTCACAAGTATCCTTGCTAGCTTTTCTATATCTTTAAAAGACATATTATAGTTATTTTTGGTGCTTATTTCCTCTATCATATCCTTACTTATCTTAAAGAAAACGTCCCTCATTCTTAGAGGATCTGTAAATTCATTTTCCTGTGGTCTGTAGTCTATTAAATTATTTCTAACTTGGTCCAAAATATCGTATTCTTCAACACTTAATAATAATTCCGGCGGTGCCAAATGGTACAAATATTGAGACATTCCAGGTATTCTGTAAATGGTAACTTCTGTGTGGTCTTCATCATTTATTCTGTAGTTCTCTATTTCAATTGCGGATAAAGGCGGTTCCGACATTATTCTTGTATACGTAAAATTAGGTCTTATTAGCGGTTTAAAAATAGAACGATATGGTTGTCTATCGCCTATTCTATAACCCAGTATAAGATTTAAGTTCTTGTTGACTATATCTATATTTGATATATCAGATATCAATTTATCAAATTTATCTAAAAATTGGAAGAATAATTCAGATTTTGTGCTTTCTGCCTTTACTTTTAACTCTCTTGAAAATCTCAAGCCTAAAACGTAGGCCCCCAAAGGATCTCTTTTTAATCTGTTAAAAATGATATAATTGAATTTAGCCACTTCATTTGGGAAGTTTTTTTGTATGTCTCCATTAAATGGCTTTGCTATGTCAGATTCTAATATTTTTTTGTACTTTTCAGCTAAGTCATTTAAAAAATTAGTTTGCTCTTTTGTGTATATATAATTTCTATCACTAACTATAACTAAAGAGGTTATATCCCCTGCTTCAATTATGGCATTTATTACCTTTTCAAATATCTCTTCATTGTCCTCTGGATTTGGATACAGGACATTTAATGGAACTTTATAAGTAAGAGTTATCTCTCCTTCTTCTCTAGAAACTGAATAGTCTTTGTTTTTAAGTTCCATAATAATATTATATTTGTGCCTTTTATTTATGTTTTCTATGCTTTAAACGTTCGTATATTAATAGAGTTATTAATATAATTACTATCACTCCAAATATTATATATAAGTCATATAACCCAACAACTATAGAAAGAGTGTTTGACACCCCACTTACTCCTTTAAATTGAAATGTTGAACCAAACGCATATATTGTTGCATTGTACTTTATATCGGGTATATTACTAAGCGTTGCTGTTCCAAATAAATTTGTAGAATTTATAAAAGTAATGTTATTTGCGTGTATTTTTACTTTAGCACCGACTACAGGTATACCAAGTATAGTAACTACTTTTAATGTGCTATCAAAAACAGGCAAAGTTATATTAATATTTTTAGTGTAGTTCGAATAGAACGAGAAACTTTTATTAAACGTAAAATTATCATAATCTATTTTATCTACTGTAACTTCCGTATTTATTGGCGCCCAGATATAGTTGTTTTTATAAATCTCCGATTCATTCTTTAAAGAAACATAAAAACTTTTAGGCCTTAAAAAAGTACCATTCTGCGATATGAACCTTATCGTATAATTATCTTCTGTTATAACACCTATCGTTAAATTTTTTGAAAAAACTTGAGTTTTATTTAATATAAGGTATCTGTTAACCCCGATTACAAGTGGTTTTTCATGTATGTCTACTGTCGAGTTTGCTAGTGGGTATATATAGCTCCCATTAAAAACTATAGAAAATATCTTTTTTATAGAATTACTTAATGGTATATGCGAGTAATAAGAAACATTTGCCTTTATACTTGGTTTATAAGTTTTAAAGTAAATAGTTTCTTTAGGCTGCTTGAACCATGAATAACTTATATTGAGTGGATAAAGAACAGGTATACTGTAATTATCTTTTTGTATTAAAGTTCCATTATCTATTGTGAACCCTTTTAAGATATATTGGTAATTTGAATAATTATATTTTAGTGGAGCAGATATTTCTAGATTACTTCCATTTTTAAGATAGTATGTTTTATTGTTTACTCCATTAAAGGAGTATTCTTCTACTCTTAGTAATCTGTTGAAATTTATATCAATCTTCCCAGAATCATCCACAAAGAAACTTACATTATCTGATGTGCTATTTATAATACCTGAGAAGGATAAAAATACGCTTTTTTCACTTAAAGAGTTACTAGAATTTGAATATGCTACTAAATTAATCTTTTCTCCAAAAGGAATTTTCAGTATTACGGTTGAAGAATAGTTTTTGCCATTTATGCTAAATACACCTTCAGTCGGATCATTAAAATCTATATAGAAGCTTGTATTCGATATTGCTTGAACTAATTGAAATGCCTTTGGTGAACCAAGTCCAGTGACTTCATTATACCTACCATCAGAGCAGTAAAATCCATTACAACCACTTGTTATGTTGTGGAATACAAAGTTTTTAAGATTGTTATATTCATAATAAAGCTCTTTGTTTAGGTAACTGATATCTCCATTTGCATTTTGATTTATAAGGGAATCTAGAGCAGCCCATGACGGTGCAGCAACACTAGTTCCATAAAATCCATCCCATTGAGAATTTACATATATACAAACAGGTGTTCCAGCGTTGAAAGAAACGTCAGGTACCATCCTGTAAGAACTTATGTCTGGTTGAAATGAAGGTCTTTGAAAAAATTCGCTTTTACCACCACCACTTCCATTCCAACCTACTTCTGATTTGTAAGTTCCATTAGAATAAATAGACAGAGTAGTTCCTCCAACCGCTATAACATCTGGGCTGGATGCTGGGAAATTTACATTTAGACTGTTATAACCGTTATATGCACCACTATCTCCACTAGCTACAAAAATGTTTATTCCTTTTTTCTGCCCATTAGCTAGAATTTTGTTAAAGTAATCTATACTATCTTGGTCATATCCCAATTCTGAAGAGCCCCAACTCATTGAAATTATATTTGCATTTACATTTTCAACAGTATAATTTACAGTTTGGAATAGGAAAGAATCATTTGGTGCAACTATTAAGTATATTTTTGCATTGGGAGCAAGAGCATGCGCTATTTCAACATCTAATGCAGTTTCATCAGTCCAATTTGTATATGATGAAGAAGGTTTTCCAAAAGGATATTCTACTAAAAGATTTGAATTAAGATTTAATGCGGGTAAATTATAATAAGAGTCATAAGTATTTACATCTTGTTGTAAACTCGGATCTCCATAAGCAACTACTATAGCTATACTCTCCCCATTACCATTAATCTGATTGTTATATAGAGGATTAAAATTATACGCTGTTCTTATATCCTGAGGAGTAAGATAATTACATGCTTGTGATTGCAGAGGCAACTCCTTAAAATTTAGATTTACTTTTTGGGCATTAGACGTAGATATTGTTAGTAATAGTAATAGTGTTATCAACATAAATAATGCAACGTATTTAGACATATCTTATTAAAACGCAGTTTAAATTTAAAATTATTGTAATTCTTGATATAGAAAAAGTTAAATACTAAGCATTTTATTGAAACTAAATGAAATTACCTAGTCAAGTAAATAGATACTGTAGATTTTGCAAGGAACATACTCTACAGAAGATTGTACAGGTTAAAGGCGGACAGAGAGGAACTTTAACTGCAGGAAGCCGAAGGAAGGGATGGAATCTTGAGCATGGGTATGGTTCTACACCATATCCAATGTTTGAACATGCAAAAAGATTAGGTATTAAACAATCTAAGAGAATAGATTTAAGGTATAAATGTACAAAATGTGGTAAGATGACGACCCAAAAAAGGGGTAAAAAGGCAAAGAAGGTGGAAATTAAATAATGGAAGATATAATATTTAGGCCATCAGAAGGGAAGTTCTCCAAAGTTAGGTGTAATAAGTGCAAAAATGAACAAGTAATATTTACAAGAGCTTCTACAGAAGTTAAGTGTCTAGTTTGTAATGAAACTTTGGCAAAACCAACTGGTGGAAAAGTTGAAATGATTGCAGAAGTAATAGAGAATTATTCTTAGTTGTTGTAATGCTTATATTTATTAGAATTCATTAAAATTCATGGATGTTAGGAATGCAATAGAAAATAGAGTGACCACTTACCGTTTTTTAGAAAGAGATGTTAGTGAGGAGATGGTTGTAAATATAATAAATTCTGCAATTAGTGCACCTGCTGCTGGAGGTGTACGAGAATATGAATTTATAATAGTAACAGATAAGTTAAAAAAGCAGGAGTTAAGTCGCATTTGTCTTACGCCTAATATAGATTCTGCGCCATTTATGCTTTTAATTATATGCGATAAATCAAAATTAGATTCTATTTTTGATGAAGAAGAAAGTGCAGTTTTATGTGTTGAGAATGCCGCATTGGCAATAGAAAATGCTTTGCTTGCAGCCACAGATTATGGGCTTGGGAGTGCATGGGTAGCAACTTTACAACAAGAGCCTATAAAAAAACTTTTGGAGATACCAGAAAAGTATATAGTTAGAGGAGTAATACCAATGGGTTATGCAGAAATTAAAAGCAACAAACCTTTTAATAAGCCAACGATAGATATTGGTAAAATAGTTCACTTAGAAAAGTTTAATAATAATGCATATTAGGTATCTGTTATGTTAAATAAAAAAGCTCAGACAAGAATGCCTTCTTCATTTGGGGGGCTTGTTCAGTATTACTCAGATTACAAGAGTAAGATAACTATTAAACCTAGAACTATAATATTATTCGGAATTATCCTTGTAATAGTTGTTGTTGGTATAAAGATAGCTTTTGGAGGTTAAAAAAACAAAAAGCAGTTTTTGAGTCCGAGTATCCAAAAACTGCCTTTTAAATTTAAAAACCCATACTTTCTGAAAAATTCTTTGATATAAAAATACTTTCTGGAAACTATTGGAAACTATTCTAGTACAGATTATTTAGAAATTTTTCTATTTCTATACCATCATTCTCTGTAACAGTTCTTTGTGGTTGAGTAATAATAGTTTTTCCTCTATCAAAATGAACAACAAGTCTAAACGGAAAACCTTCATATTGTTCGTTCATATACCCATAGTAATAAAATTTTTTCTTGTTGGTGGACTTTATCTGTATGAATAAGCATTTTCCGTTTTTAAAAGCGATTAAATCATATTCACCTAAACTTCCACCTGCTCTAACTACCTTCCACCCTGCATTTATAAAAAGTAATTTAATGTGTCTTTCTGTTCTATATCCCTTCATTTTGTTTAGCATCTAGACCCTCTTTATTCTGTTTGTTCTCCCATCTTGTTTTATTTTTATCAATTTATATCTATATAATTTTGATAGTACTTTGCTTATTTTTACCTTTGAAAAGCCAGTCTTTTTTATTATGTCTGATTGATATATGAATTTATTTTTGTCAATAGTATTTAGAATTTTCTTTTCGTCAGTGCTTAGTATATTATAAATAATGCTTTTAGCATTTCTTTTGTCTTTTTTAGATATTGGTCTATTTATATGTTTTTTTAGTATCTTATGTGTGTAGATGTATGCTAATGCTATTATTATAGCTATTATTATAACTAAAATTAAAAGATAATTATCGTTATATGAAATAGGCTTTTTATAATTTAATTTAAGATTGTAATTTATAGTGAAAGGTAAAGCGATATAGTATCCTGTTACATTTGGGTAGCTTTGATCTATAAATTTCCATTTTATATAAAACAATCCGTTTTTTGGTATTATTGATGAGATGGTTGGTTCATTATATTCATTACTAGGTAGGTAAGAACCTTTTGGTAATATCATCGTTATATTCAAAGAACTTACAAAACTGGATGGCATAAAATAAATTGTAGAATTAAAAGAATCGCTAGTTCCACTATAATTTTGATAATAATTGTAGGTTATGTTAAATTTTTCTCCATTTTTAATCCCAGACAATTCAACTATTTTGCAGCCTATTGACGTAGAAAAAGTATGACAGTCACTGTTAGGGTATACCTTTTGCGAAATATTAACATTCTGAGTACTTGTTATATTTAGATTTTTTATATTAATCGGTAAACTTATATTTAATTTTGAAGCAGTTAAATTGTATACAGCTATATTATAGTTTACATAGGAATAAGAGTATGCAAGACTTGTTTGTGTTATATTATCAACTATTTTTACTTCTGAATACGGTGCACCATGAACTTCACCTATAAACAAGAGTATGACTAAAAAGAATACAAAATAGATTGCTACTATATTATTATATTTCATATTTAATGATATAAATGAATATAATATTATTAATAAACTAAGCTTTAAATATAAACAAATATTAAATGATGAGATATGAGAACAGCTAAATACGGTGTTGGAGTAAGGAAACGCGTTGATGCTATTAAGCAATTGAGGGCAGTAAAATTCAAGTGTCCTAGATGTAAAAAAATTTCAATTAGAAGGATGTCTGCAGGTATCTGGAGATGTAAACATTGTAATTTGGTTATAGCAGACAATGCTTATAGTCTAACTTCTAAAGAGGTGAATTATGTCAAAATATAAGTGCTTTAACTGCGGTGCAACAGTAGACTCTTCAGAATTAAATGACATTGTTAGGTGTCCATACTGTGGAGGGAGAGTTCTGATAAAGAAAAAACCTGAGGGTGGACACAATGTCAAAGCAAGATAATTTTTCTAAGATATGCATAAACCTAAAAGGAGATCCTAAGTATCTTATTAATATAAGGGAGGCATTTCAAAACGTATCAAGCGAAAAAATAAATACTAATACTAAAATAGAGGGGGCCTCAATGAAGATCGATATTAAAGCGAAAGATTTTAATATATTACTGGCTGTAAGCAATAGTGTAATACAGTTTTTAAATATGATAAACAAGGTAAATGATTATGAATGAGAATGAATTTGAAGAATTGAGACAACGTCTTCAAGTAGAGACAACACAAAAGCAGACTTTTCAATTGCAGTATAATGAAATAAAAAGGACGATTGAAGAGGTGGAGAAAACTGGAGCAGAGTCCGATCTTTTTCAATTATCCGGGCAGATATTAATAAAGAAAAATAAAGAAGATATCTTAAAAGATTTAAAAGACAAATTGGAGATAATAGACTTTAGGCTAAAATCCTCTTCTAAGGTAATAGATGAACTAACAAATAAACTTCAAAGTATACAAAAAAGTTGATTGTAGCGAGAAATAAAGTTTTTATTTATCTCTCCCCTATAAATATAATGTTTGATTTCATTACAGTTGGTTCAGCGACAAAGGATGTCTTCTTGTTTTTGGAAAAGGCCTCATTAAAACCAGGTGTTAACAAACATTTTTTGGAGATACCTTTTGATAAGAAGATTGATGTTAATAAAGTACTTGAATTTAGTGGGGGTAGCGCCACAAACGCGGCAGCCTCTTTTTCATCATTTAATAAAAAATGTTCTGTTATTGCTAAAGTTGGGCAAGATGAAAATGGTAAATTTGTAGTTTCAGATCTTAATAAACGTGATATAAATACTGATCTTTTGAGCATTGCAAAAGGAGAAACGCCTTTTTCAAATATAATAGTTTCATCAAATGGAAAGATGGTAATATTGGTACACAGGGGTATAGAAAAAACTTTATCAATGAAGGATATTAACAAAGATTTTGATTCAAAATGGCTCTATATTGGCCCTCTGCCAGGAAAAGACATTTCTTTCTTAGAAGGAATACTAAAATTAGCTAATGAAAAAAATATCAAAGTTGCGCTTAACCCTGGTTCTACAGAATTAAATTTAAAAATTAAAAAAATGGAACCGTTGCTTAAGTACGTTGATATAATAAGCATGAATGATGATGAAGCTAGAAAATTTGTTGGATACTCAAATGATATAAAAAATATAAGTAAATTATTGAAAGCAGTAAAACAAACAGCTATAATAACTAAAGGTGAAAAAGGCTCTTTAGTTGCATCCCAAGGAACCCTCTATATGGCTGGCACTTTCAAGGCCAAAAAAATAAACTTTGTTGGGGCTGGGGATGCGTTTTTTTCGGCTTTCGTTAATGCTATCTATGAGAATAAATCTATAGAGGAGGCCATAAATCTTGGGACCTTTAATGCAACTAATGTAATACAGGAGTATGGTGCTAAAAATGGTTTGAAGGGAAAGTACCCTCCAGAAAATATGAAATTAAAGATAATTAAAACTAATATAGATATATAAAATATGAAGTCTTATTCTAATAATGGAAAAAATACCTTTAAAAGGAGTCTTCTTAGCCTACGATCATGGATTGGAACATGGTCCGACTGATTTTAATGAATTGAACGTATCTCCCAAATACATAATAGATATCGCTAAAAAAGCGAACGTTGATGCCATTATACTGTTAAAAGGCAGTGCAATGCATTATTACAATAAAAAAGAAATCGACATACCTTTGATATTAAAATTAAATGGCAAAACAAGATTGTATAATGGAGAACCGTTTTCTACTCAAAACACAAGCGTGGAAGAAGCGGTGAAACTCGGAGCATCCGCAGTTGGTTATACAATATATTGGGGCAGTAAGTATGAAAAATTTATGGTTAGAGAATTTGGTAGGATAGAAGAGCAAGCCCATTCTGTGGGCTTACCAGTTATAATGTGGTCTTATCCTAGAGGAAAAAACATAAAAGATGATGAGTCCCCAGATATAATCGCATATGCTGCTAGAGCCGCATTTGAAATGGGCGCGGATATCGTGAAATTAAAGTACCCAAATGACGATTCAAAGCTTGATTGGGTAGTAAAGTCTGCAGACAAGACAAGAGTATTTTTGGCCGGAGGAAAGAAACTTGATTCTATAAATATGGAGCAGCACGTTAAAAAGGCCATAGATTCTGGTTTTAGTGGAATTGCAATTGGAAGAAACATCTGGCAAAGTGATAATCCTGTTGAAAGAATCCAAGATATAAAGAACATAGTAAAAGGCTAATGGAAGATAGTAAGCTATGTATAGATATAGGCGGAACAAAGACAATATTCGCTATTGTTAGTAGAAAAGGAATAATAAAGAGTAAAAAAATAAATACGAGTCAAATAAAAAAGGAATTCTTAGATAATATAAGCAAAGGAATAAAAGAGTATCTCAATGAAACAAATAAAGTAATAAATGTTTCTATTGCTGGGAGGGTTGACGAAAAAGGCAAAGTCGTTTTTTGTCCACATCTACCGATAAGCGGGTTTAATTTTATTAAATTCTTGAATATATTTTCAAACAGAGTAAATATAGAAAATGATGGCAACTGTTTTGGGTTATACCAATTAAATAAGGGTTTTTTAAAAAAAGCAAAAAGCGGTTTCGCAGTAGTATGGGGTACAGGTATAGGCAGTTCTATAATATATAACAATGAGGTTTACAAGGGAGGAGGATTTGCTACGGAATCCGGCCATATTATAGCGGATTATAAAACTGGTGTTGGCATAGAAGATATCATAGGTGGTAAAGCTGTAAGAAATAGATACAAAATGGATGGGGTTTATATGCATAGTTTAGCTGAAAAAGGAAATAAGAAAGCTTTGGCCAATTTTGAAGAGATTGGAAGATTATTTGGATACTATCTTTCTTCAATGCGTTTTATTCTGGATCCTGATCTAATAGTTATAGGGGGGAGCTTTGCAAATTCTTGGAAATTTATGAAGGATAGCGTTTATTCTGTGTTAAAGAAAAACCAAATATTTAGAAATGTCAAAATAAAAATAGCAAAAGGAAAGTTTTATGTAGTTCAAGGTGCTTACTTTATTGATGAAAAGAAAAGTATTGTTAATTAATTATAAGGCTTATGAAGAGGCCTTTTTAAAGGGAGTTGATATTGCAAAATATTCCGGAGAAGTTTCATCAAAAAGTGGAGTCAATGTTATAGTATCCCCCCCATTTACATTACTAAGGCAAATTAAAGACTTGGCAGAGACTATAGCACAAGGGGTAGATGAAGTTAATCCTGGAGCTTTCACCGCTCATATAACTTGGTTTGAATTAAAGAATTCGGGTGTTAAAGGAACTTTAATAAACCACTCGGAGAAAAGATATTCTATTTCAAAGGGTGGAGAAATTGATTATGATAAATTAAAAGAGGCTATAAATAAATGTAAGGCAGCAGGTTTGGATACTTACGTCTGTGTCCAAAATTTAGATGAAGCTAGAGAAGTGGCAAAGATGGAACCAACTGCCGTTTCTTATGAGCCGCCAGAATTGATAGGCGGTAACATATCTGTTTCAAATTCAAAGCCTGAGATAGTTAAAGAATTCTGTGAGATTGTAAAAAGCAATTCAAATTCATTGTCTTTAATTGGTGCAGGGATTAAAGGCAAAGAAGATGCAGTAAAAAGTGTTCAACTTGGAAGTGATGGTGTGCTTGTTGCATCTGGTATAATGAAAGCTGAGAATTATAGACAAGTTATTGATGAACTTATTGAAGGACTAACAAATTAGTCATAACTTCAATTTTTTATATCAAAGAATTTATATTTATAAGGTCATTTTTTATTATTTTATTATTGCATATAGTGTTATTATACCCTACATAGCTGCATAAAAGAGTCTGTACGAAGTATACACTATCATTGAACGCAGTTCCTGCAGTTTTATTATTAGCTATAATCTCTTTTATTTGCTTTATGTTCTTATTTTGAAATATTTTGGGGTTTATCATTGAAGAAACTTCAACATACCTGCCGCCTATATCAATAAAGGGCAAAAAGTTTCCAATATTGTTAAATGCTCCATATCCAGAATTCTGATCAAATTCAAAAAGTTGTTTTTCTAGTGTTTTTACATATATACTTGAACTTAAATTGTTTAATGATGATGACTCCAAAAAGAAATACTTACTTTCATATTTGCTTCCATTTAATACATAAAATTGGGTATTCCCAAGAGTTTCACCATTAGAGAAACGGATGGTTGGGGAATTAGCTATACTGAGATTGCTAAAGTTTCCAAATCCAGACAAGGCCTTATATAATATTAAACTTTGTATGGCACTAAAGCTAGAATTTCCATATACAAAACTTATTTCTACCTTTTTATTTTTTGTGTAGTTCGTTCCGTTTATTAAGTATAATATTTCAGAAGGATTTATAACAGATGTGTTCGTGTTACGGTAAACATATGATTGGTTAAATATGTCAAAAGACGTTATTGTTCTGTTTTGTATTAAATCAAAGTATTTTACACCTCTCGTTATACCCGATACAAAAGGTGTGTTAAGAACGTAATAGCCATTCAAAACGTTAAATATGTTTAAATAGACAAGGCTGTCCAAGATATTAGTAGAAGTGTTTGTTTGGTTTAATATTATCGAGGGAAGTGAAGTAACAGAAAAATTTGATATAAATGATATCCCTTCCTTACTTTTGAAAGATACGTTTATTGTCGACAAATGGGCTTTTTCAGATTTAAATATGTCATTTATTGTCTTTATAATGTTATTGCTGCAGTTATTACAATAATTGTTGTATGTTATAATTATTGAATTGCTTTTAATATTTATATTACTGTTTACATGGAAAAAAAGAAAGTATAATAAAATCAAGAAAATTGCTGCACCTGCGATCAATATATAAAATTTATTAAGCATTTAATATCCTGTCATTTTATATATTAATTAATTGTTAATTTTGAAAAAGTTTTTTTAGTCCCAAGAGATGTGTGTCTTCAACGGTTGATAATTTTATCGGGGTGATAGTTATACTCCCATTAAAAAGATTGTATAAATCAGCATTTTTATCCAAGTCCTTTCTTAAAGTCCCATAGAGCCAATAATAATCTTTACCATTCGGATCCTTTTTCTTTATTACAACATCATCGAATACCTTTTTATCAGTTTTTACTACTTTTATCTTAGTTTTATCCGATGTCTTAAATGGTAGGTTTATATTTATCATATCAATATTTTTTGGAAATTCCTTCTTTAATTTTTTTAGGATATCTACAATATTTTTGTATGATGATAACATGTTTTTATCTATTTCTGTTTGTTTTAATCCATTACGTAAATTTTTAGAAAATGCTATACTAGGTATCCCAGATATTGCGGCAAACATTGCAGCTGAGATAGTACCTGAAGAATAAACTGTTTCTAAACCCGCATTCATGCCTTCATTTACACCAGATATTACCATAGAAACATTACCTTTAAAAAGGTGGTACACTGCCATAAATACACAGTCAGCTGGTGTTCCTGATACTGTGTAAAAATTTATGTCATCATATTTTATTTTTTCAACTCTTAATGGTTTGTGAAATGTAAAACTCATCCCACTAGAACTTTGCATCTTATCTGGAGCTACGGCTACTACTTGGGAGCCAAAAACTTCCCTAGCCGCTTTATAGAGGGTAGATATTCCTTTTGTCTTGTATCCATCATCATTAGTTACTACTATTACCATTAATCTATCTGTTCTTGTTGTTATTTATTATTTATCCGAATAAGCTACTTAAACCCGCAGCTGCTTCTTCCGCACTTTTTGTCTCATCTTTATGAGGTTCTTCTTTTTTACCCTCATTTTTTTGCTCTGCAGGAGCACTTGCTTGTGCAATTTGTGCATTTTGAGCTTCTTCTATTATTTTATTTATATCAACATCTTTTAATGCAGAAACAACGACTTTTATCTGAGCATCATCCGGTTGTGCACCTGTTGCCGAGATAACTTTTTTAAGTGCGTCTTCATTTATCTCTTTACCTAGACTGTTCAACAGCATTGCAGCGTACACATATTCCATACTTTTATTTTCCTCCTATTACCTTATTTAATGCATCAGCCTGATAAATGGCTTTTGCCAATATGTCTCTTGCATTTGAACTTGAGACTATATTTCTATTTACAGATAGAAATCTTACTCCTATATAAATCTTTTTAATCATATCTTTTATAGAATATTTGTTTATTATCCCACCTTTTAGTGATATTTTAAGTCCAGCATTGAATGTTTTTATAATCTCTTCTATGTACGTTTCTTTTCTTGTGTATAATAATTTTTTATTAAATACGTTCTTACCGTCAAATGCATAAACTATTGATAATACCAATTCCTTTGGTTTTATATCCATACTAGATAATATTGAAGCAATTTTTTCATTAATTTTTTCGCCTTTTTTGGATACGATACTATCAGACACTATGCTTATTTTTCCACCTTCATTTTTGGTTTTTATACCTATGGATGAAAACTGAGAAAGCATGGGCCCGGGTGGAAAAGGCGTTGGGCCGGCTGGCAAAATTATATCTTTTTCAACGGTTTCTCCAGGTTTTAATTTTGCAAATGAACTGTTTTTCATAGCCTCTGAAGAAAGTTCAAATGGGTCTTCATTTGATAGAATAAGAACAGGCATCCTCACCTCTGCAATTTTGTCTTTTAACGGTAAATTTAACTTGTTTAAAGCATTATATATTACAACTTTGTTAGCGTATACAAATTCTGCTTTTCCTCTAAATACTTTTTTTAATCTTTCGAAACTTTCAGAAGGATAACCAAGCATTTCAACGATTCCTATAGTTTTGTACTCTTTTATTTTTTTCTGTAACTCCTCGGCCTTTTTTTCTTTTTGTAATGCTCCTTTAGACTTGTTCATACTAACACCTTTTTACCCATTGTAGGTTTTATGAATATATGTTTTATTCCTGCATCACCATTTAATAAGTTTGCTTTTATAAAAGAATAAACTGCCATAGCATTTTCAGACATTTTTTCTATTGGGAAGTCTTCTGACCCTATTTTGATGTTTATAGCATTTGTTTTTTTTGTGTTTATCTTCACTAAAGTTTCTACTTTTTTAACCTGGGAATTTAAATCAGATGCAGGAGTTATTATAGTATTTGTCTTTGGGTTTGGCATTTTATTTGTTGCAGTGAGTTGTTTACCGAATTTAGCAGCCATTTGCGCCATTATAGAAGCTTCTGAAAAAAAGAAATCATAAGCTTTTACTAGTTTTTTTACAGATTTTTTATCAAAAGTTTGAAAATCATCCTTTAATACTGTTTTTGAAAATGTTTCATTTGCTTTTACAACTAAATCCTTATCTACAAATGCACATGTTTTTATTTCGTTGACTTTATTTGGAAGAGACACAACTCCATCTATAGGAACTTCAGATTTGTTTTTCCTAGGTCTAAGTACAATTACTAAGTCTATTGACTGTTTAAACTTCTTTTTATTCTCTGCAACGTTATTAAGTGCTTCCTTAATCGCCTTATCAAAGTTTTCCCTATCCATATTAATTGAAATATTAAGAAACCTAACGCTTTTAAAGCTTTTTGACGTTATAAATCGCGTAGCATCAATACTTTATAATAATGATTTTATATAAATTATAATATGAAACCATCAGAAATAATAAAGTACTATCTTAAAGATGAGATAATAAATAAGCTCATAAATGTTGGTGATAGGGAGTGTGCAGTAAGGTACTATGATAATTTTGGCAAGCGGCCAATGTTCTTTCAATATCAAAGTGATATAGAAAATTTAGTAAGAAATGGAGCCACAAGTTTTCATGTAAGCGAGGAGAGATGGACAAACCCACTTCTTCTTTATAAGGAATTAACTAAAGACCAACTTAATGATCTTAGAAAAGGTTGGGATCTTGTTATAGATGTTGATTGTAAAATATTAGATATTTCAAAAATATTTACAAAAATTTTGATTGATAAATTGACCATGGAAGGGATATCTAGTTTATCTACTAAGTTTAGCGGGGGAACAGGGTTTCATATACTATTACCATATGAATCATTTCCAGATTCAATAAATGGAAAAGATACAAAGACATTGTTTCCAGACGCCCCTATGGTTATATCAATCTTCCTTAAAAATGAATTAAAAGAAAAAATATCTTCGGAACTAAGAAATTACGGAATTGAGAACATAGCAAAAGCATTACATAAAGACAAATTAGATTTTTATCAGGATAATGTTTTTGATCCTTATTCAATAATAGGTATAGACACTGTTCTTATATCTGAAAGACACCTATTTAGAATGCAGTACTCTCTAAATGAAAAAAAGTGGCTTGCTTCAGTTCCAATAGAAAAAAATAAAGTTATGGATTTTGATATAGAACAAGCGATTCCAGATAATGTTGAAACAAAACTTGATTTCTTTGATATACCTAAAAAGAAAAATGATGCCGCATCCTTATTCATCAGAGCATACGACGCTTTTGTAGAAGAGCCTAAACAAGTCGAACATGAATCTATAAATAACTTCGCGCCAGTCAACTTACCATTAGATGAAAATAAACTGCCACCCTGCATTAAAATAATATTAAATGGTTTGTCAGATGGTAGGAAAAGAAGCGTTTTCATATTAACAAATTTTTTAAGAAGTATTGGTAAAAATAAAGAAGAAATAACCAGTTTTCTCTTGGACTGGAATAAAAGAAATAATGGCCCATTAAAGGAAAATTTGATAGTGTCTCAAGTAGAGTATGCATTTTCTGGTAAATCTTATCCTCCGCCAAATTGTGATGCGAAAGGATATTACAAGTTTTTCAACGTGTGCTTCCCAAACGAAACCTGTAAATTTATAAAGAACCCTTTGGCATATTACATAAAGTTAAACTCCAAAACTCACAAGAAATAGGAGTAATCCTTTTTTATAAAATTATATAGGGTTTTTATATCTTTAAAGAACATATCCCCAAGATCTAAAAGTTTCAAATTGTTTACGCCTATAAACTTTACTCCTGCATTGATACTTGCTTTGTAATCAGTTTCAGCATCTCCGATATAGAAGGTTTCGTTTTTCTTTGCTTTTATAGTTTTAAGTGCTATATTTATTATATAAGGATCAGGTTTTTCATGCTTAAGTGCAGGAGAATTAACAACTTCACAAATATCTTTTAGTTTAAACAAGGGTTCTATCTGATTTAATTCCTCATTATTCATAGATGTTGCTATACAGAACTTTATTCCGCTATTTTTTAAAAAATACAATAATTCTTTAGCTTTTGGATAAAATTTTATCTTTTTAATTGTATTTCCTTTAAATTTTTCGTCTTTTAGTTTAATTATCTCCTTCATTTGTTTATTTGTTATAGTTATACCAAGATTTTGAGAGGCTATATTCAACATTTCTTTTGTTGGAAATCTTATATTGTCTTTTATGAAATCTAACGGTATTTTGTCTTTTCCAAGGACTTTATCGATTGCGCTCTTAATTAGCTTTATATATACATCAAAACTATTTATCAAAGTTCCATCTAAATCAAATATTATTGCCATCTTATATCTTTGTTATAATCATACAAATAGCTATCTTTTCATAAATTTTCATAGCCCATAAATTAGAATAAAAACTATGGTTAATTTACCTTTCAGTTCTCATGAGAAAAAGTAAAAAATAAAATGAGAGGGCAAGCGAAAGAAAAAAACAATAGGTGATAATAAATTAATTTTTTATACAGAAAAATTATCTGATAAAAATATGTAGTTCAAATAAAACTAATGAATTTTTACTTAATCATCTCTCTAAATTAAAATTTTTTGTAAAGTTCATTTTCTAAGATTTCTTCACCATTAGTTATAATTGATAAGAAACCTCTGGTTATCATCTTTATAGAATCCTTTTCGTCCATTCCCCGAGACATAATATAAAATAAAATGTCTTTATCTATAGGTTCAGAAGAAGCTGAGTGATATGCTTTTAGTTCATTGTTTTCTATTTCAAGACTAGGCACAGAAATGCTTTTAGCATCCTTACTTAATAAAAGTGAACTTTCAGATAAATAAGCATAAGAATTGTAAGAATTTTTATTTTGAAAAATTACTCCCTTATAAATAGCCTTTGATTTATCATTCATTGCTGCTTTATATATAACATTGCTCATTGTATCTCTTTCCATATGGTCTATTTCTGTTTCTATATCAAAGTAAGCATCTTTTTGTCCAATTAATCCTTGTTTTATTTTGACTTCAGCATGTCTGTATAAATCTACAAATATCCTTTCCCTGGTTTTGTTGTCGTTTCCAATAAATTCATTTAATTCTAAATATCCATTTGATATTATATTATAATTCGTTGACTTAATAGTATTAGAGTCTTGTATGGATACTATTTTTATTTTGCTTTCTTCTTCGGCTATTATGTTTATACTTTGAAGAGAATAGTTTTCTTTATTTGATTTATCTTCAATAAATATCTTAGCTTTGCTTCCTTTAGCAGCGTATATAACAAACTTTGTAAGGTTGGCTTTTCCTGTTTTTATTGATATTTTTACTTCAGGATCTTCTATTTTTCTTTCTTTTATCTTTATTATTGTCCCTTCCTTTATTCTAGAATTAATGAATGCTTCTATCTTATCTCTTACTATAAATTTTTTTAGCTCCTCTGGCAATTTATCAAGTTCAGAAAAATGAATTATCTCTACATTTTCAGAATTATCAATAGTTATATCATCTAAAATAGCTGGGTCTTGTTGGGGTATAAAAATACTTTCGTTTTCACTGTATTTCTTAAATATTTCTTTTTCTTCAAACGACAGTAAATTAAATTTTATTAGATTCTTTTTATTATATTCATCGATCCAATAATTTGACATGTTTATCCTACAGATCCTTCCATGTTTATTTTTATTAATCTGTTAAATTCAACTGCGAATTCTACCGGTAACTCTTGTACAAATTCTGCTATGAATCCAAGAACTATCATGTTTATAGCTTCTAATTCTGATAGTCCTCTGGATTCAAGATACAATAATTGCTCATCGTTTATCTTCCCTACAGATGCTTCATGTGAGATTGCGCTTTCTTCTTCGTCTATTTCCATATATGGGTATGTATCAGTTCTTGACTCATTATCGAATATTAGTGCATCACATTTTGTGCTTGACTTAACGTCTGTAGCTCCTTTTTTAACTTTTACTAAACCTCTATAAGTAGTTCTACCACCATTCAAACATATGGATTTTGAACGTATTATCGAACTTGTGTTCGGCGCCAAGTGAACTGCCTTAGTACCAGTATCTTGGTGCTGTCCTTTATTTGCTAAAGCAACTGATAATACGTTTGATTTAGCCCCAGGTTCCATTAAATAAACTGAGGGATATTTTTCAGTTACCTTTGAACCCATGTTTGCATCGACCCATTCAACGAATGCGTTTTCATAAGCGAATGCTCTCTTTGTTACTAAATTATAAACGTCGCTTGACCAATTTTGAACCGTTATATATTTAACATGTGCACCTTTATGCGCAATAACTTCTACAACTGCAGCATGTAAAGAATCTTTAGAGTAAACAGGAGCTGTACAACCTTCGATATATGTAACATCAGCTTCTTCATCAGCAATTATTAAAGTTCTTTCAAATTGACCCATATTTGCAGCGTTTATTCTGAAATATGCTTGTAAAGGCAAAGGAACTTTAACTCCTTTTGGGACATAAATGAAACTACCACCAGACCAAACGGCGGAATTCAATGCAGCAAATTTGTTATCGTTTGCCGAAATAACTTTCCCAAAGTATTTTTTAACTAAGTCTGGATATTTTTTAACGGCAGTATCTGTATCACAAAATATAACTCCTAATTTTTCAAGTTCATTTTTTACACTATTATAAACAACTTCACTTTCATACATTACTTCTACTCCGGAAAGGGATTTTTTTTCTGCCTCTGGTATACCTAATTTATCATATGTGTCCTTTATATCCTCTGGTAATTCATCCCAACTAGCCGCCTTTTTATCAGTAGCTCTTGCGAAATATGTTATCTCCTCGAATTTTATATTAGACAAATCTGCCCCCCACTTTGGTATCGGTCTTTTATCAAAGAATTTATAGGCTTGCACTCTGAATTCCGTCATCCATTCAGGTTCATTCTTAAGTTTTGATATAGCTTTTACAACTTCTTCAGATAATCCTTTATTAAATATTATCTTGTATTTAGCCGTAGAATTCTTAAAATCGTACTTACTGTAATCAAATTCTATTTTTTCCATTAAATTACTCCGTTATATCCTTTTTGTTTAATTTCTTCTATAAGTTTGTAGTCCCCATTTTTAAGTATTTTACCTTCCTTTATTATGCTTACAGAGTTCGGTTTAATGTAATCAAGTATGTGGTCATTATGGGTTATCATAATAAAACTTGTCGTGTTTAAAAGACTTTTTATGACAACACCTAAGAATTTTACACTGTCTATATCCATTCCGGAATCAATTTCATCCAATATTGCAAGTTTTGGTTTTAGTAACATAACTTGTAAAAGTTCAAATCTCTTTTTTTCACCACCAGAAAATCCTTCGTTTAAAGATCTTTTTAGGAAACTTTCCGGTAAGTTCAATTCTTTCATTTTTTCTATTATCTCTTTTCTCAAATTCGGATTTTTTCCCTTTAAATTTATGTAGACTGTTGTTAAGAAATTCATTACATTGACGCCAGGTATTTCAACAGGCTCTTGAAATGCAAGAAATATCCCTTTTTTTGCACGTTCATCTACCTTTAAATTGAGAATGCTTTGATTAGCATATTCAATAGTGCCTTCTGTAACCTTATATTTAGGGTTTCCCATTATTATATTTGCAATTGAACTTTTTCCACCCCCATTCGGGCCCATTAATATGTGTATATCATTTTCTTTAACAGTCATATTAACTCCATTCAATATTTTTTTACCATTAACTTCTGCTTTGAGATCTTTTATTTTTAGGATTTCCATATCACTTTTTATTTGCTATCTCCAGTAAACAAAGAAATTCCTTTATTTCATCCTTCTTTATTAGGTTCATCTTTCTTGCGTTCTTACAAATTTCACAGGTTTTTACATTTATATCAACGCTATTTTTATATATTTCTTGTGTTATCTTTTTGAGGTAAGAATCAAACTTTCTATTCCTTTCCATCTTTTCAGTTATAGTCCCCCTTACCCCATTCTTATATTGTGATACAGCAGGTTGTGTTATATTTAGAATTTCTGACACTTTCTTTTGGGTAATGCCTTTCTGTAGTAAATTATTTGCTATTATAGATCTGGCGGAGGGCACTATCTCAGATATCACTTTTAAACAAAAAAGTTCAGCCATGTATTAGATATAAGTTAATCATTTATAAATATAACGCTGTTATAAAATTATAATGAAAGTAAGCACATTAGAACGTATTATAACCGAATTTGGGAGTGTTTCAAAGGAGGATTATAATGCAGCTGTTGCTTTGCTTATTAGTAGGGGAAAGATACTTTTTATAAAAAAGCAAATAAATGTTAATGATAGGTGGTCCGGGCAAGTAGCATTTCCAGGAGGAAAAAGGGAAGATAGAGACAAGAGTCCATTTGATACTGCAGCAAGAGAACTCTATGAAGAGACAAAAATAAAAGATGGTTACGTCTTTTTGGGTTATCTCCCACCATTCTATACTACAAAATCAAATGTTAAAGTTATACCTGTTGTTTTATACTCTAAATACAAGTCGGCTGTTAAAATAAATATTGAATCTTCATCTTATAAATGGATTAGATTATCCAGTCTTTATAAGGGTTATTCAGTGTCCAAGGATGCTCCTGGCAGAGAAGGATTAGAAACAGATTGTTACATTTACAAGGATTATATCATATGGGGTTTAACTTATAGAATTTTATCCTTTCTAAAAAATCTTATAAGTCTACCATAATTTTAGAATATAAGTAACCCCTGTAAAGGCTATAAATGTTATGAAAAAGGCAAATGAAATTGTATAGTTCACTATACTAAATATCCCTATTAAAATAAGAAAAATAAAAGTTATAGAGTATATAATAACATTATGATAAACTAGATTAGTACCATTAAAATGCTTCTCTGGCAAAAAATCAACTAAAACGAACATCGCTATTGCTATGCCAGATATCAGAAAAGCATTGTCTTTGAAGTAATTGTATAAGCTTATAAATATAAATGCTATGAAAAGTAAAATTAATGACGAGAAAAAGGTAATCTCCCATATTTCATGTATATTTACAGCTCCTTTTTTGATTCCTCTTATTGTGCTTTCTCTCTCATATTTGTTGTAACTTATTACAGGTATTGGAATAGGTATACCAGCACTTGAAGCCACAAGTGTGGATATTGCTGAGAAAATTAAACCACTTATCCAGGATTTTCCAGCTATCTTCACGTGAAACATGCTGGAGACTAAGTTTTTAATTGTAAGGATTAAAAAGGATACTACAACTATCATAATAGCATATAGTAATATGGATGTTAAGTGCAAATAGTAAAAATTTAATGCAAAAACAAGTAAAATGTCTATCAATACATAAACTAAAAAACGCTTATCATGCAATAAAGTGTGTAATGTCTTTTTATTTATTTTTTCCATTTTTCTGTTTTTGTTCTTTTTTTCTTAATCTTATATGTATCAAAACTAGAATTAATATTGCACCGACAGTGAATATGATGTAACCGAGAGTATCTATAATATATCCTATTGAAATTTTTAGCGGCTTTTTGGGAGCAGTGAAAATAGATTCTGTGACTGTAGATAAATTACTATTCTCATAAGAAACTTGAACGTTTTCTACAGTGCTTTTTGGTAGATAGACTTCTATTTTTGTTGCGTTAACAGGCAAAGTGTAACTTTTTGTGTAATAGAGTGTACTTCCATTAACGTCCAAAGTGAATTTTAAAAGTAATCTTACAGGTATGTTGTTATAGTTTTTTACATTGAAAATGAATAGTTCTCTAGTAGAATTTATACTAGTAGTATTCTCGTTGTAAAATGACATATTTACATGAGGTTTTATTAATAATGTACTATAATATTTAGTTTTTGAATAGTTTAGGTACTTACCAGTAAATCCGAATGATATATTAGGTTGATAACCTTTTTGAAGCGATAAATTTATAAGTATACTTTTGTTTTGACCATCATTTAATTCAAACCTCTGTTGAAAATTCAGAGATATAGATATGTTCCTAAAAGCTGGAAGACTCCAATTCATATAAAGGGGAGTATTGCCTACATTTTTTAGTTTTATATCTATCAAAGAATAATTTTTTGTTATTTCTGTAGTAGGTTGTGGATTAACAAAAACAAAACTAGATTTTGGCATTATGTACAAATTTATAGAAGAGTTTAATTTTATGTTGTATGGATAAAATTCTATCTTTGAATTGTATTCTCCATACTGCATATTGCTTATGTTATATTTTATTATGTAGTATTTACTACTGTTTGAAGGAATGCTTCCAGAATGTATCGGTGTTTGATTCAAAAATATAGTATAATTCGTTTGTGATGGGAAGTCTCCAGAAAGATTGAAGTATATGTTGTTGTTTATAGAAACGGTAGAATTTATTAGATTAAAGGATGCCGATAGAGATGAAGCATGCACCGACCCAACAGTTGCTAAAATCACTAAAAAAAGCAATCCTACTATTTTTGTCCTCATTAAAATTTAAATCAAGTTTAAAATATAAGCTTGTAAAATAGATTAGTATTAAATAATTATATAGAAAACTTTTTTAATAAGGAATTACTCAATATATGATGGCCATAGATTTTGTATTATTTGGTTTGCTAATTTTGGTTGCTATAGCAGTTTGGATATCTTTTATAAAAGTGTCAGATTTTTTAAGTCCAAAGACAAAGCCAGTTGGAAAAGGTAAAGCCCCAATAGAAAGCGGTGAAAGAAGTATAGCAGGAATGAGAGAAGTTGGTTTTCAATACTTTTTCTATGCGCTTGTTTTTGTTGTGTTTGAAGCCATATTTGTACTGATATTTCTATGGGCTGAAAGTGCAAGATCCCTTAGCTATGTAATATCTATATCCATACTTATATCTTTATTATACGTCGTAATATTAGTAAGATATTTGTTACGTATCGAAAATAAAATCTCGGAGGCGCAGTAATGGAAGACTCGGAAGGGTTTTCATACCCAGGCATGTATGAGATTGTGTTTATGAAGGCTCAAAAATTTATTGATACTGTTTTAAACTGGGGCAGAAGCAATTCTCTTTGGC
Source organism: Candidatus Woesearchaeota archaeon (assembly GCA_964641875.1). GTDB lineage: Archaea > Nanobdellota > Nanobdellia > Parvarchaeales > Parvarchaeaceae > Parvarchaeum. The sequence continues at coordinate 29,090 of CAZXLU010000003.1, forward strand.
CACTTACTTTTGGAACATCTTGTTGTGCAATAGAGATGATGACATTTGGGGCCACTAAGGTTGATTCTGATAGATTAGGAGTACTTTTTGTAGGGGATTCTCCGAGGCAATCAGACTTAATACTTGTGAGCGGAACCATAACTAAAAAAATGGCGAGAAGACTTTTAAATGTTTATGAACAGATGCCTGATCCCAAGTATGTTATAGCTGTTGGAGCTTGTAATATCAGTGGAGGGCTATATCATGATAGTTACAATACTATAGAAGGAATAGACAGAATAATGCCAGTTGATGCATTCGTGCCCGGTTGTCCTCCAAGGCCAGAAGAATTTTTAGATGCAGTGAGAGTACTGCAAAAAAGAATAAAGGAGAATAGATCAAAAGCTCAAACAAATGGAAGATCTAATTAAAAAACTTAACAATAAGTTTAAAAAAAATCTGCAAGTTATAGATTCAAAAGATAGTAATATAAAGGTCGTAAAGCTTTTAAACAAAAAGCTAATTAAAAAATTAATTTGGGAAATAAAAGGTTCTTTTGATATCCTTTATTCATTAATAATTGTTGATTATTCTCCCGTTTTTGAATTAAATTATTTATTTTCTAATTACAAGAATGCAGATATCTTATTAGTAAAAGTAAACTTGGATGAAAAGGATTTAAGTATAGACTCAATCACAGAAGTCTTTGATTCTGCGAATTGGGAGGAGAGGGAAGCTTATGATCTTTTTGGAGTGGATTTTATTGGCCATCCAGATTTAAGGAGAATACTTTTACCGGAGGATTGGCCAGGCCATCCTCTAAGAAAAAGTTTTAAAGTTAATGACGAGGTTAGACATTGGACGGGCTTAGATTTAAAATTTTGATATATGGAAAAAAATGAAAAAATAAGGTTGAATATAGGTCCGGTCCATCCGGCAATGCACGGTGTTCTTAAACTTATTTTAGATATTGAGGGAGATACAGTGGTTAAAGCACAAACAGAAATAGGTTTTTTGCATAGGGCCAGTGAAAAGATAGCTGAGATGAGATACTTTTCAAATTATTATCCGATAATGGACAAATTAGATTATGTATCTGCTTTAAATATGGAAATTTTATATGCTTCTACAGTAGAAAAAGCCGCTAATATCGAAATCCCAGAAAAGGCTATTTATATGCGAACTATAATGGCGGAGATACAAAGGATAATGAGCCATTTAGTGTTTATTGGAAGTTTTGGTGAAGATCTTGGTAATTTAACAGGGTTTATATGGGCATTGAGAGAAAGGGAACTTCTTATGAATATAGTTGAAAAGATAAGTGGCGGAAGATTAGCTCCAATGTATATATGTAATGGAGGCATGTTCTACGATTTCCCTGATGGAATAGATAAGGAGATCTTATCCGTTCTCTCAAAGATAGAGGACAAGGTAAAACATGAATATGTATCAATGTTTACAAAAAACCAAATATTCCTCTCCAGAACTAAGGGTTTAGGGATATTAACTAAAGATATGATAAAGAAGTTTGGTATAACTGGTCCAATAGCCAGAGCTTCTGGCATAGATAGAGATTTAAGAAAGGTTTCTCCGTATTTAGCATACGATAAAGTTGATTTTAATATCCCTGTTGAAGATAACGGAGATACATACTCTAGGTTTATTGTTAGGACTAATGAGATTTTAGAATCAATAAAGATAATTAGACAATGCTTGAAAGATTTGCCATCCGGGCCATATAAAAAAGTAGTACCTTGGATTTTAAGAATACCAAAAAGTGAAACATTTGTAAAACAGGAGAGTTCAAGAGGTGAAATGGGGATATTTTTAGTTACAGACGGCGGGGATAAACCCTATAGACTAAAACTGAGGAGTCCGACATTTTTTGCAATAAGAGCATTAGAAGAACTGCTTGTTAATGTTAGAGTGGCAGATGCATTTGTAATTGTAGCAAGTATGGACCCTGTTATGGGCGAGGTGGATAGATGATATTTAATTATGTTTATTCTATAGTTTCAGAGTTTATTTCTTTCACAGCGATATCATACTTAATAAGCTTCATAATAATAGCAATATTGGCCGTTATAGTTACTGCTATAATACCAGTCTTTATAGGTTGGGTTGATAGAAAATACTCGGCTAGAATACAATCTAGGTATGGTCCTGTTTATGTAGGGCCATTTGGATTGCTACAGAATTTTGCAGATTTAACAAAAATGCTTGGGAAAAGATTTATAGCAACGAATATAGATTGGCTTTCTTTCAACTTTACTCCAATTGCTATTGCCACAGCTTCATTTGCCATGCTTTTAATAATCCCATTAGGTGCGCCAGGTTTAGTATTTATATCTATACCTTATTCTTTGTTATTTGTATATACTCTTCTTGCGGTCTCTCCTTTGTTTGTATTAGTAGCAGGGTGGGGAGAAAACAATAAATACGCCTTAATAGGCGGTTTTAGAGGAGCAGCACAGATAATAAGTTACGAATTAGCATTAATAGTTGTTTTGGCAAGCGTTGCTCTGCTTTCAGGTAGCTATAATATAACTTCTATAGTTTCTTCTCAATCCCATATCTGGTATGGGTTGTATCTCCCGATAACTTTGTTAATCTTCATAATCTCGGGCCTTGCCATAATCGAAAGAGAGCCATTTGATGTTCCAGAGGCATCACAAGAGTTGCAAGCAGGATGGAAAGTAGAATATAGCGGTATAAGGTATGGCTTCTTTTTAATAGGAGATTATGTTAGAGTTACAGTAATAGCAATGCTTGTGACCTATTTATTTCTTGGAGGTTGGTTAGGCCCAGTCCTCCCGGGGATAATTTGGTTTATAATAAAAACTGCTATAGTTCTTATGATAATCTTAACACCTAGGTGGGTGCTTGGTAGGCCAAGAATAGATCAACTTATAAAATTGGGTTGGAATTGGCTCCTGCCACTTGCCATACTAAATTTAATATTAGTGGAGATATTTGTTATATTATGAGCATAAAAGAAACTATTGGTGCATTCGGTTATGGTATAAAAGAGGCATTTAATAAGAGGGCAACTTATCCCTATCCAGATAAACCTTTACCAATACAAAAGAGAAGTAGAGGAATGCTTAGTCTAGATCTAGAGAATTGTATAGGTTGTGAACTTTGCTTTAGGATTTGTCCTTCAGATGCAATAAGAATGCAGAAGGTAGATTTTAAAGAAGCAGGCTTTCATACAAATGCTAGAAGTGAATCTCCAGCAATAGATTTCAATAAATGTATTTTCTGCGGTTTGTGCAGTGAGATTTGCCCTCCAAAAGTATTGCATCATACTCATAAATTTGATATACCCACAGATAATAGAAAGGATCTTGTATATTCTCCTTTCAAATTAATGGATGTATACGAAGAATTAGTTAAGCCTTATGAAGATGAATATGACATAATAAAATTTCAAAAAGCCGGAGCACCTACTTCAAACGCAACTCCAAAAAAGGAAACAAATAGTAATTCTACAAAAAATGGTAGTCTTAAAGTTGATAATGATTCGAAAAAACCCGTTTCTGATAAGGAAAAAAGCAATGAAAGTCAAAATGCTGTAAATGATAAACAAAATTAAAAAATAAAAAAAGTTTAAATTTAATGAATACTTTTATCTTGTATGGATTTTTCTAAGGATGAGTTGTTAACAAAACTTTCGGCTAATCAGGAAGTAAATTATTACTCCTTACCAAAACTTGAAGAGAAAGGTTATAAAATCTCTTCTATGCCATTCTCCATAAGAGTGGTTCTAGAATCTCTTATACGCAACCTAGATGGTAAGAGTGTGAAAGAAAATGATGTAATAAATATTGCAGAATGGAATCCAGATAAGCCAAATGATAATGATGTGCCATTTAAGGTTTCCAGAGTTTTAATGCAGGATTTTACAGGAGTACCAGCAGTTGTAGATATAGCTGCGATAAGAGATTACTTCAGCAAAAAAGCAAAGGATCCAGCACTTGTAGAGCCATTAATGAAGGTTGACTTGATAATAGACCATTCTGTTCAAATTGATGCGTTCGGAACTGATCAAGCATTTAAGATAAACCAGCAAAGGGAAGTGGAGAGAAACAAAGAAAGGTACAAATTGCTAAAATGGGCAAGTCAGGCATTTAAGTCTTTTAATGTCTTTCCTCCTTCCGCAGGTATATGCCACCAGGTGAATTTAGAGTACCTTGGAGAAGTTGTCCATTATGATAAAGCACATAAAATTGCATATCCAGATACCCTAGTTGGAACGGATTCCCATACAACTATGATAGATGGCCTTGGAGTAGTAGGGTTTGGTGTTGGCGGCATAGAAGCTGAAGCAGCTCTTTTGAATCAACCGGTTTCATTTACTACTCCAAAAGTATTGGGAGTACACTTAAAGGGGAGATTAAATAAAGGTATAACTGCTATGGACCTGGCATTAACGCTTACGAAGAAGTTTAGAGAAAAAGGAGTTGTTGGGTGGTTTATAGAGTATTACGGCGATGGAGTTAAAACCCTCTCTTTACCAGATAGGGCAACAATATCTAATATGTGTCCAGAGTATGGTGCAACCATATCCTTTTTCCCAGTAGATGACGAAACATTAAATTATATGAGACAAACTGGTAGAAATGAGGAGCAAATAAAGCTTGTAAAAACTTATTATGAAGCCCAGAAAATGTTCGATTTAGATTATTCAAATGTAAAATTCTCAGACGTGCTAGAGCTTGACCTTTCAACTGTAGAACCATCGGTTTCTGGTCCGAGCAATCCAAAACAAGCAGTTCCACTTTCAAATGTTCCATCGACTTTTATTGATGCGTTTATAAAGGGAAATGATGGTGGAAAGCTTTCAATAAAGGAAGAATCTAGATTAGGAACAGAAAGTAATGTAACTCAACCAGAAGAGATAAAGCGAGATAATAAATCGGAAATTAAAAGAGTAAGAATTAAATTCTCAGATGGTTCAGAAGAAGACTTTTCAGATGGAGATGTAGTCATTTCTGCAATAACAAGTTGTACCAATACAAGCAATCCAATAGCAATGGTTGCAGCTGGCCTTCTTGCAAAAAATGCAGTTGAAAAAGGGCTTACTGTAAACAAGAAAGTTAAGACCAGCTTGGCTCCAGGTTCCAGAGTAGTAACAGAATATCTTCAAAAAGCAGGTTTAGATAAATACTTAGATAAATTAGGTTATTCTTTAGTTGGTTATGGTTGCACTACCTGTATAGGAAACAGCGGACCGCTGGTAAAAGAGGTTTCTGATGCGATAAAAGGAGAAGGGGTTGCAACTGCAAGTGTATTGTCTGGAAATAGAAACTATGAGGCAAGGATACACAATGAAGTAAAGGGAAATTATCTTATGTCTCCACCATTGGTAGTTGCATATGGTATAGCCGGTTCAATTCTAAAAGACTTAAGCAAAGAGCCTTTGGGAAAGGATAAAAATGGAGAAGAAGTTTTTCTAAAGGACATCTGGCCTTCTGACGAAGAAATAAGAAAGATAGTAGAATCTACATTATCACCAGAAGAGTTTAAAGAAAAATATAAAGATAATTTAAAAGATGTGAATCCATATTGGAATGAATTGCCTTCTACAACAGGTTTATTATATGAATGGGAAGATCAAAGTACATATATAAGACTTCCGCCTTTCTTTGATAATTTTGACCCGTCAAAAGAGGTATCTTTACGCCCTATTGAAAATGCAGCAGTTCTCGCAGTATTCGGAGATTCTATATCCACAGATCACATTTCTCCAGCAGGAAATATACCTAAGAACAGCCCTGCCGGAAAATATCTACTTGAGAAAGGAGTAAAACTTGAAGATTTCAATACATACGGTTCAAGGAGAGGTAATCATGAGATTATGATGCGTGGAACTTTCGCAAATACTAGAATAAAAAATTTACTTCTTGAGGGTGTAGAGGGAGGTTATACATTGCATTTCCCAGACAAAGAACAAGGTTTTATATATGATGTTGCAATGAGGTATCTAGCTGATAATATACCATTAGTTATATTTGCTGGTATAGAGTACGGCAGTGGTAGTTCTAGAGATTGGGCTGCTAAAGGACCTTCCTTATTGGGAGTAAAAGCTGTTATAGCAAAGAGCTTTGAAAGGATACATAGAAGCAATTTGGTTGGTATGGGAGTTCTTCCTTTACAATTTAAAAACAATGAAGACGCCTTTTCATTGAACATAGACTTTTCAAAGCCAATTAGTATAAAGATAGATGATAAGTTTAAACCGAGAGATGAAATTATACTCAATTACTTTAATAAAAAAGGTGAGGAAAAATCAACAAAAGTTATTGCAAGAATAGATTCTGATATAGAATTGGAATACTATAAATGTGGTGGAGTATTAAATTATGTAATAAAGAGGATGTTTGAAGATGGAAAGTAAAGATAAATGGAAATTGGCAATAATAAAAGGAGATGGTGTTGGGCCCGACGTTATAAATGCTGCTTTATTGGTACTAGACAAAATTAAAGAGAAGTTTAAGTTAAACATAGAATATGTACATACAGAAGCAGGATTAAACTGCGTTGAAAAATATGGAACAAACCTACCTAAAGAAACATTAGAAACTTTAAAACAAACAGATTGTGTTTTGAAGGGCCCTACTACGACTCCAGAGGGCGCAAATTCTTTTCCAAGTGCAAACGTGGGTATAAGGAAGTATTTTGATTTATATGCGGATGTTCGACCAAATAAGACTTTGCCCAACGTTCCAAGTTTAAAACCAAATGTTGATATGGTTATAGTAAGAGAAAACACTGAAGGAATGTACTCTGGTCTTGATTTTAGAGTAAATAATGAAACCACTGTCGGTTTGCGCATAATAACAAGACATGCATGTGAAAGAATAGTAAAGTATGCATTTGAATTGGCAGAAAAGAGGAAAAAACATGTTACATTAGTTCATAAAGGAAATGTGTTGAAAGTATCCGATGGCATGTTTAAAGACATATTTTATGAGGAAGCAAAGAAACATCCAGATGTTAAGGCAGATGATGCTCATGTAGATGCAATTACTCAGTGGTTTATAAAACAGCCAGAATTCTATGATGTTTTAGTTACAGAGAATCTCTTTGGAGATATAATCTCCGATGAAGCAGCTATGGTTGTTGGAGGTATAGGTACGGGGGCTTCCGCCAATATCGGAGAAAAATATGCAATGTTTGAACCTATTCATGGCTCTGTTCCTAAATACACTGGAATGGATAAAGTTAATCCAGTGGGTACTATCATGTCAGTCAAGATGATGCTCGATTGGATGGGTTATGGCGATGCTGCAAAGGCAGTAGAAGATGCTGTGTACAAGGTTCTCAAAGAAGGGAAAGTCCTTACTTATGATCTTGGCGGAACGGCAAAATGCTCTGAAGTAGGAGAGGAAATAGCAAGGAACATAAGTTTATAGTAAACCTGATTTAAATAAAATTATTTGCATTATAAGATTTATTAAGTTTTCTATAGACTTTAACTCTTAATAACAAAGAATTTAATACAACGCTGACTGAACTCATACCCATTGCAGTTGCAGCTAATAATGGCAATACTGAATAGATAGTTAATCCAAATAGCGGAACGATAGCTCCTCCGGCAATAGGGATTAAAATAGTATTATAGCCTATTGCCCATCCAATATTTTGTTTTACTTTACTTATAGTGAGTTTGCCTATTAAATATAAATCATATAAAAGATTTAGATCATCTTTCAAAAGAACGGCATCCCCACTCTCCTTTGCTATATCACTACCAACACTCATGGCTACGCCAAAATCTGCAGTTTCAAGTGCTATAGCATCATTTATACCATCTCCAGCATACATTACATACTTTCCACTTTTTTGATACTCTTTTATTATATCCGCCTTTTTATCCGGTGTAACTTCATAATATTTTTCTTTTATTCCTAAAGCTTCAGCAACACGTTCTGCTTCTTCTTTGCTATCGCCGGTTATCATAGCTGTTGATATGCCAATCGATCTAAATTTTGATATTAATTGTTTTGCGCTCTCCTTTATTTTATATGATAAAGTTATTTCGCCCAACAAAGAATCATTTACATATACCCCAATTGTACTTTTCTCTCTCGTTTTTTTAACGCTTACAGTTTCTCCATTTATAGTGCCATAGACACCTTCGCCAGGCCTTTCTTCGATGTTCGATACTTTAAATAATTCTATTTTCCTATTTGAAGCATATTCAATTATCGCCTTTGCTATAGGGTGATTTGAGTATTGCTCTAATGAAGCAGCATATTTTAGAATGAATGTACCGTTATATGCTTTCTTTATAGGCATTATATTTTTTAACGCGGGTTTAGGATCGGTTAAAGTGCCAGTTTTATCAAGTATAACAATATTAACTTTAGATAATCTATCAAATGCATTTACATTCCTTAGTAATATGTATCTACTGGAAGAGATATTAGATGCTATAAGCAAAGTTATCGGTGTAGCTAAACCTATAGCACATGGACATGCTATAACAATAACTGAAACGAAGGATAATATTGTTATATCATAAACCAAAGAACTGTTTCCTACAGTGAGAAGGACAAACCATATTATGGCTGAAATAACTGCTGCTGTGATAACAACTGGTACAAAATATGAAGAGAATACATCCGCCATTTTTTGTACTTTAAGTTTACCGGTAGCCGCTTTTTTTATCATAGTGTACATTTGATTTATTGTTGAGTCTCTTCCAGATTTTTCTACTTTTACTTTTATGACTCCATTTATATTTTGTGTTCCAGAGGTTACATTTGATCCTTTTACTTTTACAACTGGTTCTGATTCTCCGGTCAGCATAGATTCATTTATTTCCGTTTTTCCTTCGATTATCTCTCCGTCGACGGCTATAGTCTCTCCTGGTTTTATTAGTATTATGTCTCCTTTTTTAACAGTAGATGCATCAACTTCTTTTAACTCATTATTCGCAATTAGGTGCACAGTGGATGGTAAATTTTTAAGTAGCTTCCTAGCTGCATTATTGGCCCTTTTTTCTGTAAGGCTCTGTAAATAATCTCCAGTCATTATAATTGAAATTATAAATGCAGATGCATCAAAGTATACCGTACCTATTGGTAATATTCTTGGAAACAATGTTATTATAGCTGAAAAAACGAAAGCTGTTAGAGTGCCCATGGTTACTAGCAAATCCATATTACCAGAGCGCATCTTAATTGCTTGGTAGGCTCCCCTATAAAAATGTAAACCAGAGTAAAATTGTACAGGCAAGGCTAGAATAAGCATTAAATAATTCTTGTATTGAAAATCAAAAAGATAGTTTATTATTAATATAGGGATAGAGAACGACCACGCTATAATTAATGATATAAATTCACTTTTACTTTCTTTCTCTGGCTCCTGGAATTTTATTTTACAGGTAGTAGAGCAGAAATAGTAAACATCTTCATCTTGTCTTATTTTTAAATCAGAGCTGTCTGGGACATACATCCCACATATTGGGTCAGTTGGCATTATTATTTATTCCCTAGTATACTTTAATGGGTTATTGTCGAATTTATCTTTGCATTCTTTCGAACAGAAATAATATAAAGTATTGTCAACATTGCTTTTATATTCTGATTCTTCGCTGACTTCCATACCACATACGAGGTCTTTCATATCTACTAAAATAATTTTTGGTATAAATATTTTATTGTAACCGTTTGTATAGCGCCTATTAATTTGTAGTATTCTTTATTATGTCTCTTAAAATCAGGAGGATCTTTTCTGGGTCATGTTCATACGGTGTAACTTCATTTATAAAGTCTCCTCTTATAACTCTTTCATTAAATAGATTATTTTTAACTAATCCGGAAAAGCTTCCATATTTTCCCTTCATATTTTTAATATTTACATTTTTTTCATTAGCAATTATATAATCTATTTTTATCCCTCTATCTTCAAATATCTTAACAAAATCCGAAGTCTTAAATCCATTTGTTTCAGACTTTTTATTCATTATGTTTACAATGAGTATTTTCTTAGCATTTGACTTAGAAATCGCTTCAGAAAATCCATTAACTAAAGTATTCGGTATTATCGAGGAATATACGTCTCCAGGTCCAAATATTAAAAAGTCGGATTTAATGATTGCATTTGTTGCAGATTTACTTATATCTACATCCTTATCTAATTTTACATCTTTTATTTTAAGTATTTTATCTGAGTTTTTGTCGAGACTTTCTTCTCCAAAGAATTCCCCTTTATCGGTTTTTATAACTAAATTCGCTGGACAATTTATATCATCAGTTACTGGTATGAAATGGATATTGCTGGGGGTCTTAAATATTTTTTTAGCGACATCTATATAATTTTTATCATATTTTTTAATTAAGCTGAAAAGTATTAAATTCCCTACGTTATGTTCTATATTGTCTATTTCTATTCTTTGGGAACTTACCTCTCTTAAATTTTCATTTTTCGAAACGGCAAGTATTCTATCTCTTAAATCTCCTAAAGCGTATATACCAAATTTTTTTCTAAGGTAACCAGTTGATCCACCCGAATCAAACATTGTTACTATATTGTTTATTCTGATGTCTTTTATTTTTACAAGCGCTTTAAGGGTGTTTCTTGCTCCGCTTCCCCCTATTATCGTTACCGTTTTCATAATTCTTTTTCTATTAATTCTGTTTTATTATAAACCAATTTATTGGATCCTATTCTACCTTTTACTTCAGTATTAGAACCTATTATAGAATTATTCCCTATAATGGCCCCGGGCATCGTTGATACGTTTATGCCCGTTTTTACATTATTTCCCATTATAACTCCCAATCTGGTTAAATTAGTATCATACTCCTCATCTTTAACCTTTATTTTTATGGTTTTACGGTCTATTCTTCTGTTCCCTGTTATAAAGTTAGCACCTATCCTACAATTTTCTCCTATTATGCTATCACCTACAAACCCGCTGTGTATATGGCTATTATCCATTATTATTGATCTTGCCACTTCAGTTCCAAAACCTATCTCTACTTTATCCCCCAATATACTATCTCGTATTAAAGAATTATCGCCTATGAAAGAATTATCTCCTATAAAGGTTTTTCCTTTTATCGAAACATTATTCCCAAATTTTACATTTTTACCTATTATAACGTTTTCTTCTATGAGGCCATTTTTAATTTCCATTTTTTTTGCATTCTTTTTAATATCTTCATACAGAAACTCTCTTATTTCTAATAAATGTGTAATATATTTCAATGAAGGAGGCTGCTGCGTTTCAAAGTAATTCAACCCATATTCTTTAGCTATCTTGTTCATTACCTCCTCAAAAGTATCTTCTTTATTGTCTTCTATCTTTTTTAGTACTTCTTTATTTAGTTTATATATCCCAATTATGGAATGAGTTCCTCCTTCAAATCTTTCTTTTTCCCTTATTTCTCTTATTTTTCCATTTTCAACTCTTACTATCCCATGGGTTTTTTCATCACCCGATTCATATCTCTTTAAAGCTATAGCTGGCGCTTTTACCTTTTCTGCGGAATCTATAAATTCATTAATATTTATATAATAGGGCATAATTACAAGAAAGTCATCTTCAATCAATTCCTTAGCTCTTAATACTGCATCCGACATTCCCTTTGCTTCTTCTTGTCTTATAATTTTTATATTTTCTTTTTTAAATAATTCTTCATCTAAATTTCTTTTTGGATTGACTATCAATATTATTTCATGGCCTTTTAGTTTTTTTATAACCCGCTCTATTATTCTTTTGTCTCCAACCTTTAAGAAGGATTTATGGCTACTTTCTGAAAAAGGCCAAAATCTTGATGATTCCCCAGCTGCAAGTATTAGTATTTTCATATTCTTAGATTTTTAGAGATTATAGCTAGTATAAAAAGCTTTAATTTTTGCAGGTTTATATAATTTATATGTCAATTAAACCACCAAAACTCAAAAATAATGCAAATATAAGGGTAATAGCACCTGCAAGTCCACCCGATTTAAAAGAATTATCTATTAGTATTGGACTTCTGAAAAAGTATGGGTTTAAAATTTCATTAGGTCAGAATATCCGTAGACTGGTTCAAAGAGCAGATTTGGCGGCACCTGATAGAGACAGAGTGGAGGAATTTAATAATGCATTTAAGGATCCTGAAGTAGATGCTATCTTCTGCGCGAGAGGAGGTTACGGTTCAATGAGGATCTTACAGGGAGTGGATTATGATACAATAAAGGCAAATCCAAAAATATTTGTAGGATACAGCGATATAACTGCTTTACATCTTGCTATACATAAATTTACAGGATTAATAACCTTTCATGGACCGATGCCTGGCGTTGATGCAGATGAGATAAGAAAACCTTCATTTCAGACTGTTATCTCAGTTCTAAAGGGAGAATCAAAAGATATTGCAGGTAATATAAATCGTGTAGTAAAATACATAGTTCCCGGTTCTACTGAAGGGATAACTGAAGGTACGAACATATCTCTTTTTGCTTCTCTAATAGGAACAGACTTTTTTCCAGATCCTAAGAATAGAATAGCTTTTTTTGAAGATGTTGCAACTACTTCAGGTGATGTTGATAGATATCTTTTTAGATTAAAACTAGCTAAAATGCTGGATAAGTTTAATGGTTTTGTATTTGGAGATTTCACAGACATACCAAAATCTGATGAAGTTCTACCTTCTATGGAGGAGATAGTAGAAGATTATATGCTTAATTTAAAAAAACCATCGTTATATGGTTTACCTTTTGGACATGGTAGTGATCAAATGCTGTTACCTTTGAATGCAAAAGTAAAGATATCTAGTGAAGAACCATATATAGAGCTCCTTGAAGATATCGTTAACTAGTTTTAATCATTTTTTACTTTTTCTGTTAAATCTCTTAAATTTTCCATTTGCTTCTTTTTGTATAATATCAAATTCAAAGAAACTTTTTTGCATACTTAGCAAACCTATTAGCATGAATATAGATATTGCTATAGGTAATAGTAAAAATATCAGCCCAGATAATAAACCAAATTGGTTTACTGATAATCCACGGATATAAATTAAAAATATAAAATCTTGTGATGCTATAATTGCATTTGCAATTATTATGCCGAACCAATTTTTCTTGTTTCTATTAAATTTGTAGATATTATAGGCAACAAATGAAGAGAATATCTGTATAGATAAAACTGAGAAGGAGATTATAAGAACTACTGTTATATAAAAATTATTCATATACTTTTACTCCATCAACGATGCCTTTAATGTCTTTCAAGACTTCTTTTTCGGATTCAGTTTCCATAGTAAATATTATTGTGTTTATACTTTTTATTCTTGATAAATTTATAACGAAATTATAGAATCTAGACAATATCTTAAATTCATTATATAAAGATAAGGTTGACAGTGAATCAAATATAATTACTTTTTCACCTTTTATATTCTCTATTGCACCTCTAATTAAAATCCCCAAACTGGTTAGATTTGATGGAGAATCCACATATATTATATTGTCTCTCTCAATTATATTAATACTCATATATTTTGATACCGCATCAATGAATAATATCCTATTTTCATTTATTTTTTCCTCTTTTAAATGAGTTATCAATATTTCTGCAGGTTTATTTGAAGTTACAAATATTATGTTTTTTCTTAGGTTTTCTTTTACTGTTTTGAATACGTCTTTATAATAATCCTCTAACTTGAAAATATAAAGCAATGCAGTCATATTTAAATTAAATAACCTACTTATTTAAGCTTTAAATTTTCTTGATGAAAATCCTATTAAATTTCTTGATATTGTCACAAATGCTTTTGGATTTAAAAATATTTTTCTCTAAACAAGAGTATCTAATTTTAATTATAATACTTAATAAATTAAATTGCTGGTAATTTTCAAATAAATTAATTCTGTCAACCCTGTATAGGTTCTTTGTAATAATAGCATCTAACCACTTTTTATTATTAAGCAATATCTAGTAGGCCACAATAAGTTGTAAATAAACAAATTACCGGGATTCATCATTCACTGCAGCAGCTTAAATCTTCTACATTATGATAAAACGATAAAGCCCCTAATTTCATTATTTCGCTTAAAGTTGGAAACATGTGTACAGTGTCGATTATATCGTCTATAGTTAACTTAAACTTCACGGCCAAAACTGCTTCATGTATTATATCAGCTGCATTCTCTCCAACTATTTCAACTCCTAGTATTTGTTTTGTTTCTCTATTTATTACCATTTTTATTAAACCTCTTGTGTCTTTTATTATACCTGCCTTTGCTAAATCTTTGAACATTACGGGCCTACAGGCACATTTTATGCCTTTTCCGTTTACTTCTTCATCTGTTAAACCGACCCTTGCTGCTTCAGGAAAGGTAAAAACGGCAGATGGTACGGAATTTAGATCTACTGATAGCTTTTTGCTGCTGAATGCATTTACGGTTGCTTTGTTGCCTTCTGCTGCTGCTAATGCCTCCAGCATCGGTTCTCCAGTTACATCTCCTGCAGCAAATATCTCCTTTATAGAAGTTTCCATATACTTATTTGTTTTTATGAAACCATTTTCGTTTAATTTTATCCCAATATTATTCAGATTTAATTTTTCTATATTTGGAGTTCTTCCTGTCGCAAGTAGTAATTCTTCTGCTTTTACTACTTCTTCTTTTTGATTTACTGAAAAATGAACTATTACAGTTCCCTTCGATTCTAAAATTCTGCTTATTTTAACATTTGTTATTATATTTATCCCTTCCTCCTTGAGGTATTGCTCAAGGTAATAGCTCACTTCTGGCTCCCAATTTGGTAATATTCTGTCACTTCTCTGCAGTAAAGTGACTTTTACGCCGAGATGAGCAAACATCTCTGCAAATTCAAGTCCAAGGGCTCTCCCCCCAATGATAATCATTGATTTTGGTAGCCTTTTCAGGGAAAGTGCTTCTTCATTGGTCAGGTACTTTACCTTATCTATTCCGTCTATCTTAAGTATTTTGGCTCTTGCTCCTGTTGCTATAAGTATTTTCTTTGTTTTTATTTCCTGTCCGTTGACTATTAATGTGTTTTTATCCTTAAAGCTTGCAAAGCCATTTATGTATTTTACATTTTTAAGTTTTCCAAGAACCTTTTGGTATTTTGAGAATCGCATACTTCCAACAAGAAATTCCTTATCCCGCATTATTTTGTTGAAGTTTTCTATTTTTGTGGAATAATATAAACCATCGAATCTCTTTTTGTTTATTTTATCCAGAAAATTGCCCACCGTTATAAGCCGTTTACTTGGAACGCATCCTACGTTTACACATGTTCCACCAAGCAGCGTTCCTTTTGTTTCATTTTTTCCTATCATTACGGTTTTTATACCCATTTCATCAGCTTTTATAGCCGCAGCAAAAGCAGCAGCACCCTGTCCTATTATTGCATATTCATATTCTTCCATCTTCTTCTTTTAACACCCCACATTTTTTCAAATAATCCTCATATTTTTTGATATGTTTAGAAATTTCAATTACAAGTTCCTCTGTTTCAGGATTGATTTTGTAAACTCTTTTCCTTCCGATTTTTTTAACTTCTATAAATTTACAGTTCAGAAGACATTTCAAATTATGTGACAAATTAGTTTGTTCTATATTAAGCTTTTTCTGCAGGTCTCCCGCACATTTTTCTCCTTTTTTCAATTCTTTTAGTATGTTGAACCTGCTTTTGTTTGATAAAGCTTCAAAAAATAAACTTGTAGGATCTGTCATAAATTATACTTCGTTATTAAGTTCTCCAAGTTGCTTATTCCACCGGCTATCCCCTCCCCAACATATAATATTTTGCCGGAAGGACTTATCAGATAATATATATCTAATTGCATTGTTGGCGGGGTATTGTAAGCTAAGGTCATATTATAACTTGCGATACCTCCTTGAACGTATGTGTTATTGTCCCCATATTTCGATATAAATTGGGATATTGACATACCATTTTGACCAAGGTCATCATATTGCTCTAATTCAAGTATTTTTACATTATGCTGTTTGAAGAATTGAAGGTTGTTTGCTACAGCAGAATTCCCTTGAGCACAACTGTCACACCAAGTTGCTACAAACCACAAAAGCAATGGCTTCCCCTTGTAACTATTTAAATTAGACAGAGAACCATTAGCTAGCTGAAAGGTGTAATTAGGTGCAGTTTCACCTGCTGAAAGGTATTTACTTGATTTTGCATGGTTTAAAACGAAGAAATTTAGTATAAGAACTACTGCTATTACTAACACAACTGCATATAAAATATACTTCATCTTGATTTTCATTCTTTAACCTCGCAGCAATCGTCTTTAGCGGCAGGGGTTATCCTGCAGCTTGCATTTATGTTCTTTGTTATCTGGACCAGGCCTATGTATGCTATTATTACACCTGCTGCAATGAATCCCGGCCCGTAAATAGAAAATATAGACTGTAATTTTCCAGTGTTTCCGACTATAAAAGAAGTTGAAAAGCCGAGTACGGCAAGCAATGAAGGTATAATACTGGTGCAGCATAAGCTGCTTGGTAGTATTGCTCCAATTATTGAGCCCAAAGTCAGCTTTTTGCTCGTCTTTGCCTTTAGTTTATAGGAATAAACATTCATGGTTATAACTAAGCTAATCAGAAAAGACACTGCAAAAGCTGAAAGCAAATCAAAGTAAATATAGTATGAACCGAAGTCTATTATCCCCGTAGCAGAACTTTCTAACAGGTAAAAATATAGAATAAATACTGCAGTAAATAAAATAGAAAATAGCAATGCATACCTTTTTAGGGTTATAACTCTCTTTATATCCTGAAGCATGTGAATATATGAAATATTTATCATATATAAACTTTTTCATATTTCATATTTTAAAATATTTAACCTAATAAAATAAAGTAAGTTAATGGATAACCAAAATAAAAGAAGAGCTAGCACTTATATTGTTTTAGCTGTTATATTTTTATTCATACTTCTTTTAGTTTACTATGCATTGACTGCAGGCAACATAAAACAATTGTCCATTGGAGTTACAAGCTGGTATTTGACAAGCGCTTCAAAATCATTTTATTCAATAAACATAGAAAGCATAATAAGCGTTTTCAACAGTTCAAACAATCAGCTTTACCTTTTAGTAAAGCTAAAAAACAGCGGCAGTTCGGTTATCGAATACCTTTCAGGATGCATATCCCCTTTTTCGGGAGTTGTTTATCGTAGCAGTATAGCAAACTTAACTTATGAGAAGGGAGTAGCCTCATGTAATGCTATAGTTTTAGATCAGCTTTTGCCAAATCAAACCGCTACGCTTCAATGGCCTTTATCCCCGCAGATGATAGAGGTATTAAAGGCTGGAAACTTTGATGTAAACCTTACTTTTCCATTTAGTTCCTATAGCAATATAACAAAAACCTGCCCTAAGCTGAATATTACCTGTCCCGCTCTAAATGACTTTACAGGAAACGCAACAATCCATGTATCTATTTCTGCAGTTAATTAAACTTCAAAGCATCGGCTGGAAAGCTATATAAACCTTGAAAAGTCTAATAATAATATAGTAAGTCATACA
>CAZXLU010000004.1:0-40715 GCA_964641875.1 Candidatus Woesearchaeota archaeon
TTATGTCTGTACTTATTTAAATTTCTTGAAAAATATCAAATTCATTAAAATATTGTAAAATTTACAAGTTTTTGATTAAAATTTCCCAAACACTTTTATATGATAGGCTACTTAAAATAATATGGAATTATTCCACAGAAAATCAAAATGTGAAAAATGCGGAATGGAGTTTAAAACAAAGGAGGAACTTGAAGAGCATATGAAAGTGCATATGCAACCTGAACAACCTCAGGAGCCTCAACAAAGTGTTGAAGAACAAAAGACTGAGCAGCCTCAGGAATCTCATGAAGAAGTTCAGCCGAGCGTTCCTGAAAAGCTAGAAGAGGAAAAGCCTGAAACTCCTTCTGGAGAACCGCAGCAGAACCAAAATAATCAGCAGTGAGTTATTTGTAAGTTCTGTAAAATGGATGTTCTTTTTGGGTTGTAATTCTTCAACCCCTTATTTTTTTATTCTATTGCAGATCAACGACAAATTCCCCAAGGTTATTAAAGTACTCCGATCTGTTTGGGCATTTCAGCATTATTCTATTGCCTATAAAATAATCTTTTGGATCTATGTTTATGCTATGATTTTCTCCACATAGTCTGCATTTCTCTATTGTTATAGTTAGCGTTTCGAATGAAAAAATTTGATTCAGAACATCAGTTACATGTCTTATGGCTTCCAATGCATGAAAATCCTCAACTAATCTGTCTTCATGAGTATAGTTCCTAAGGGATTTAAGGTATTGAAGTATATCTTTATCTTTCACAGGGTTCTCATCGCATTGAATTAAATCAAATAATCTTGCATAACTTAATTTTATAGTCCTTTTATTATTGTTTTTATCCCTATAATGTATTTCTTTAACATTAATTGTATTTAGATAGTGTTTAAGGCCTTGTTCTAAGCACCTCACTGCTAAGGACAATGCTGCATCCGAACAACCATACAAAAATGAACGTACGGCTTCTGAGTAAAGCAGTCTGAATTCCTTTTTTATGTTTGAAAAATTATATGGATAGACCACTTTTGTCTGTATTAACATGTTGAGCCTGTTACTGTAATTATCCACGGTTACAAGGTTTGGAACCGTTGGAAACGATATTCCTGCCATTTATTTTTATGTCTTGCTAAGTATTAATTATTGTTTATTTGATTAACTGCATTTCAATGTGCTTCTTGTTATAGAATACGATGCGTTGAATATTCTTTCATTACTAGGCGAGAAATCAGCACCCAATCCAAAACAAAGAGTTTTATTGCTTTCATATAGAGATAGGTAAATTGAGTAAAAAGGTATGTGGGTTATGTTGAATATTTTATATTGATTATATTCTAATTCTATACCAACATGGTTAGACATATTGACTAAGTAAAGTTGAGAAGGCAGATATTTTCCAAATTCATTATAATAAGTTTTATTGGAGTAGATATAGTTAGTTATATTTACAGGAAAACTTGAATTAACATACGTTGCATTTATATTTCTTAGGTAATATTCAAATTTTGAAGGAGAAGTATCAAAAATACTTACATTATAAGAGGAGTTTAAATTTTGATATCCTACTAATTCAAAGTATAATTGATTGAGTGGTGGAAAATTGTTTTCAAGGTAACTTCTAGCACTTGATATGTTTTTTAGCTTTAAATAATAGCTAATATTCATAGATTTTAAATTATAGATAAATTCAGGAGAGTTTCCAATAGAGGACAATATAAAAGAATTAGGAAGAAGTAAATTTAAACTTGTATTTTGTATTAATTTAGTACTTGTATTATTATGCGATATATTATTTAAAGAAAATGCTGCAGTAGTTGAAGATATAATCCCAGTTAAATTTATGCTTACCATACTAGCAGGATAAGTATAATTTAGCTTTTGAGAGTAAACAGTTTTAAGTCCAAAATTTCCAGAGAATATCGAAAATATTGATGAACTGCTTGTAGATGAAATTACTGATAATTGATACGGGAATAGCATGTATAACCCTGCAAATATTAAAAATATCACGAAAATTGCAGCAATAAAATACCCTACACTAGGCAGAATTTCAGTTGTTTTATCGACCATCTTTTTCCAATTTAGTATAACAGACACTATTATTCCTATAAATGCAAGTATCAAAATATAAACAATATAACCCAAAAATGTAAAGTTTAAATAGGTTGCAAAGAATGAGAGAATAATAATGGAAGTAACAGAAATTAATATTGCTAGTAACCCTCCTTTTCTTTCATTGTTTTTTATCCATTTGCTACTTGAATGAAATAATCTACTAAATATTATGGTGGATATACCAAAAGCAATTGTAATACCATCTATAAATGTTATGTCTTGTGGTAGTAATCCAGAAACTATGTACTTTGGTAGTATATAACTTATTAAATTTACTCCTATGAATATAAGAAGACCTATTGAAAAAGTTATAAGCCCCAAGATAAGTAGAATAATCCCTATTATTGATGAAAGCAATCTGGCAGTATGTGCAGTTTCGTAGTCCCCCTCCATACTAAGTATAAAATGTTACTTAATAAATACTATTTTTACGTATATTAGGGATCGTTTAATAATTTTATATAAGAAATTATTAAATTTTAAGCTTATATCCTATTTAAAAATAAAATTATAGATGAAAATACTAGTATTATCAGATATACATTATCCATATACTAATAAGAATAGGATTAGAGATATAATAAAAAAAGAAGAGCCAGATGTTACAGTACTTCTTGGGGACATAATAGAAAAACAAGGCTATGACAAAGATTTTTTTAGATTTATAAGCAGGATAACTCGTAAAAATTATTATTTTTTGAAGGGTGATGAAGATAAAGTTAATTATGGGCTTCCAAATTTGTTGCTGCAAGATGGGAAAAGAAAATATCTCTTTTACCACGGAAATAAATTACAGGGCATGAGTGATGAAAAAACAGGGTTTTTTGTCAAAAAAATGAAAAATTTAAATCCAAAGTTGCCATTATTCCTATTTGCTTTCGCTGCAAGGATAAGAAAACCATTTTTTAAAGGAGAAATCGTACTTGGACACGCGCACGCGATGTTCCGATTTAATATACTAAGAGTAAGTGGTGCAGGAACAATGACTTATCTAAAAAACATATATAATGATAAAGGTTATTTGGTTATAGAAAGAGGCAAAATTCGATTTAATAAGATTAATCTTCACAATTGATATAAAACTTTAAAATGATTTTTTAATATTATCTTATCTTTAATTAAAATATTTAATTTCTAGGTTTTGAAGTAGATGGTTAAGAGATGTGTTAACCTGTGCAATATAATTGTTTCCACCAGCAAGTACGTTAACTTCATATAGTTTTGAATTAGAAACCCCCAAGGCAGTTATAATTTCTTGTTGTGTACTTTTGCTTAGTTTTTTCGAGAATGATATAAACGTTATAAATCTGGATAGATTTGAAATACTATAATTAGTGTAACCTGATATTATCAACTGGTAGCTGGAAGGATTACAAATCATTTTAGGAAATTCCGCTGTCAATGAGTTTCCGGGCATAGCTGCTCCAGAAGTAGAAAATATCGAATTATTGCCATAAGAATTTGATTGATTAAATACAGTTATGTTTTTTATGCCTATCGTTTCATTCATGTTATTTTTAAATGTTAAATTTAAACCAGAGGAGTTGCAATGGTAAGAAGATAAATTTAATGCCCCTCGGAAAGAAGAAATAGATTTGTTGGAAGGAGGCGTTATATTAAAAATTCTTACAAAAGCAGGTGTTCCGTTAAACGAAGTGTTATAGATCTTAGTATTACTATTTTCTGCCTCCTTATAATCCTTATAATAGTATCCTAGAGTTTGATTGTTTTTTAAAATTAGAAAAAGCATAAGTATACCAGAATAATTCTGGGGAGATATCCCTTTTTGGAATGCATTAGTTATGTTTCCTTCTCCAAATACAGAATAATGTAAAATATAACTATTATTTAAGTTATTAGCATTTATGGCTGTTTTAGATGAGTTTAATAGGTTTAATGAGGGAAAATATGATTTAACCGTCGATAATAATGCAGGATTAACTGTTGAATTTAATGAACTTGAATTTGGCGGTGTAGTGGTAATTGCAGTGTTATGGTTTAAACCAAGCGTATTTCTTACTAAAGCTCTTACTCCAAGTATGTTAAAATGATATAATATGTAGGCAATTATAAGCAATATTATTATTAATATTGCAACAATTACTAAGTATTTGTTGATTTTATTTGGCTTATCTTGTTTTGTTTCTAATTTTTCATCCGAGGGGAATGAAGCTAAATTATTTTTTCCCTGACCATTTGCCTCTTGACCTGCATTTTTATCTATTTGGTCTTTTTGATTTTCCGGGTTGTCCATTACTATTAAATTTTATTTTCATATTTAAAGTTTTTTTTCAATCTATTTTTAGATTTTAATGATATTATTATATATCATAAACTAAACAAATTATAATATTATGTTAAATATGCATAAAATAAATAAACTTGATGATGATTCTATTATAAATTTTATAGATATTAAGAAAGGAGAGAATGTAATAGATATCGGTGGCAGAGATGGATTTTTTGCCAGAAAGATTTTAAGGTTTACTGATAAAGTTACAGTTTTAGACGTTAATAATGCTTATTTCGACCAGCTAGAAAAAGAGGGTATAAAGACCATAAATGCAGATATTTGCAGCTATTCTAAGGGTAAATATGACTTAGTTTTTATGTCGAATGTGTATCATGATATCATGCAAGAATGCAAAGATGCAGTAACTAACATAGAAAAACTAGCTAGAAACAGAATAGTAATACTAGATTTTAAGCCGGATGGAGCGACATTTGGGCCACCAAAGAACATAAGAATAACAAGAGAAAAGGTAATAGAAGATATGGAAAAAATAAATTTTGAAATTCAAAAAGAACTAGATTTACCCTACCATTATCTTCTTGTTTTTAAGAGAGCAAATTAACTATTAATATCTGTTTTTATCTTTTAACATTATGGTTTTTAGTCAAATTAAGGTTGTTAATTATGGAGATACAAAAAAGGTTTTAAAGAGATATAACAGTATAAATTCTAAGAAATGGTTACTTTCTCCGCTATTTCAGATAGTTTATCCATTTGCTACGCTGTCAAAAAGCAGACTGGAGAGGGAATTAGAATTTTTAAACTCAAATAATCAGATAAAAAAACCTAAAGTATACGGATTTAATCTGGAAAAAAAGGAACTTTATAGAGAATATATAAACGGTAAATCCGCTTACTGTGATGGAAGTAAGATAGGAGAATTACTTTATGAAATACACAGAGAAGGGTACTGTCTTGGAGATTCTAAACTAGACAACTTTGTCTTTGATGGTGATAATACTTACATAATTGATGCTGAACAAGCTATGAAAACGAGAAATAAACGTTATATGTACTGGGACATCTCTTTACTCATTTTATCAGCAGCTTATTATAATTATTCAGATATTAACGGATTTAAATCATTTTTAGAGGGTTTTTCTAATAATTACAAATATTGGAAAGAATATTGTAAAAGATCTCTTAAAGGTTTATACTCTTTACTCTTCTTATTGATGCCAGTACAGCATCTTAGAGCGTTGAAGGATACATTTTACCCCAAGTAATTTAATATCTCTTGTTTTCTTTATTATTTATTGAATAATTAATTATTTCCTTGTATTTATTTTCTGTATGAACTTTACTCCAAAGAGCTGCTAATATAGCAATATCCCCACCAAAGAATATGTCTCCTAACCCAACCAGAAATGCGGTGTACACATGTGGTGTTATCAACCCTTCTTTTGCAAGTGGGATTATGGCTAAGCCGTTCATGAGCATCCATAACGGATAAATAATCTCACTTTGTTTATTATATACTTTTTTATCTTTAAGATATTTTATCTCATTTTTATCAAGATATTTTAATAGATGCATTTTTGCGAAACTGTCTTTAGAATTAAACCAAATTGAGTTATATATATTGTATCCTTTGCTTCTTAGATCCCTTTCTAATGCGCGTAATGCAGAATATACTGCTCCAGAGAAATATATTCCCTCATCAAAGCCTTTTATGGTGTATTTTTTTATGTAGTCTTTGGCAGCCGTGTAATATAAACCAAATACATATCTAAATTGTAAGGGGTTTTTTATTGATTCATTTTCGAGTTTTTCAAATTTTTTCTCCCCTATCTTTCCTTTGAATTCCGATAATATTTCATGCAATTTAAATTTTTTACCTTCTTTTTTATTTTTCCTAGTATCTATAATCTCATCTAAAATAGAAATTAAATCGTTTTTATTTTCTTCTGTATCCACTATACTATCAGATGTTTTCGCTATAAATAATTATTTTTTAATTCTAATGGCCCATTCTGCCAATTTTTCTACAAGATCTTTTATTAAAGTTATCGTATCATCATCCACGAATAAGCCATTTTCTATTTTATCGGCTGCACCGCCGATGAAAACTTGTGGTCTTTCTAGAGGGTGTGCATTAAGGAATGAAAAGATTTGTCTTAAATGGTACTGTGCTACTGCAGTTCCTATTATAGCACCGCCACTTGCTCCTATTGTTGCAACCGCTTTATCATCAAATGAATTGTCACCATAAGGTCTTGAGGCCCAATCTATTGCATTTTTTAAAACGCCGGGTATAGAACGATTATACTCAGGTGTAGCTATAAGTACTGCATCAGCATTTTTTATGCTCTCTTTGAATTTCTTAACGCTTTCTGGCATGTTTTTTTCTTCATCCTGATTGTATAAGGGAATTCCTTCCAAGGTGAGTATCTCTATTTCGATGTTTTCAGGTGCATATTTTTTAGCGGTATTTATTATTGCTTTATTAAATGAGTCTCTTCTAAGACTTCCGGCAAAAGCTGCTATTTTTATTTTTTCCATCTCTAAATATGTCTTTAAGATTATTTAAACTTTTCTGTAATATCGTATCAACGATATTACTTTTTAAATAATAATATTTTCGTTTTTATATTGTTTAATCTATCTATAAGTATCTGCTTACTATCTTCAATGATAAACCCAAAAGCAGAGAAAAACTCTTGATATGATTGTTGACTTTTTACAGAATACCTATAAGAAATGTAATTTGAAGGAATTATGTGTCTTCTTAATTCAAGGGGAGAAAACAATATTTTTCCGTTTTTGGTAATGGAATTTAGTAAACTCTTTATAAAAAGCATGTAAGATGGTTGATATATATATGAATTAACACACACTATGCTATTGTATTTCTTTTTAGATTTGAACATTTCAGGTATTCCGTCTATAAATGTTACTTTTTTATCGAATCTTTCCTTTACAATTTCACGTGATGTTGGTGAAAGTTCAACTGCATCAATCTCTCCAAATATGGATACAAGCTCATTTGTTAATGATCCATATCCTGGATTAATCTGGAGTATTGGAGGTTTGAGCCTTTCAAAAAAGTCTTTGATCCCGTTTATAACTCTTTTATCTACGTAATCTTTATATCTTAAGAATTGGTTGTTGGAATTAAACGAGTAAGCCATATCCTCGAAAGAATATACTGGTCGATTATCAAATGCATTTTTTGCTTGCATATACGCTTTTTTAAAAATAGGCGTTCTATTTGAAAGAAAGTGTAACGCATCAACAATTCTCCAGCTTACGTTAAGCATATCTTTTATATCATTGATATTTACCCACCTAACTGCAAGCGTTTCTTTGTCTATCGGATCATATGCTATAGGCTTTCCAGAGAATGATTTTACAAGAAAGAAATTATCTATTTCAGTAGAACCAAAATGTATAGCCTGATTCTTCTTCCCAAGGAAGATTTTATTTTCTACAGTTAAATTTACTTCTTCTTTTAATTCTCTGTCAAGTGCATCTTCTGGGCCTTCATTCTGTTCTAATCTTCCCCCAGGAACTTCCCACATAGCTCCTCCTTTAATCTTCCGAAGATCTAATAAGAGGTTATTACCTTTAATTACGATAGCTATACTACCGGAGTTAATATCCATATAATTGATTTAAATTCATGATTAATATCCTTTAAATTTTGTAAAATGGATAACAGGAATTTAATTAAATGCTATGTGAATTTACATTTATAAAGTTAGTTAATAAACTTTTGTTTAATTCATATTTTTATCATCGTATAATACCATTATCAAAGTTTTGCCTACTTTAAAGTGTTGTTAATTAAAAAAAAGGTAGCATTATAAGTCATAAAATTTTATATCTATAATGGGTCTTGATTCTATATTAGAAGAAAAAGATGATGAAAAAAAATCCAATAAATCTATAAAGTATTATTTAAGTAAAGTATATCAGAGCATGAAAAATTTCTATAAAACAAATGTTTCTATCAAATTTAAATTTTTATATGCAAGTGCAGCAATGATAGCAGACAGAGTATTAACATTTATTGGTATAGAATATCAGGGAGGTGGCGAAGCTAATCCGATCATGTCAAATTTGTTCAATTATATTGGTATTATACCTGCATCCATACTATCATATCTATCTGTAACTTTGTTCTCATACGGTATATCAAGTAAATTTCATAAAAAAATTCAATTAAGTAAGAAAGAAACACTTGGTGCTATATATCTTGGTATTGGTGGAACAGAATCTTTAGTATCTCTACATAATTATTTTGGAGAAAGTAATTATAACAATTTTATAGCCAATATGAGTTACACCCAGGCACTTATCCCGTTAACCTTAATAATTTCAGCACCATTTATATACTATTTTTTAAAGAATAAAATTCATAATAAGAATTACAACAAATAAAAAAATTAATTATAATTATATATCAAAGTCTAATTTGTATATCTCATAGTTTTTATTACGTTCTATCGGCTTCATTTTTCTTTCATATTTATTATTTACTCTTACTGTTCCTTCCTTAAAGCCATCTACGGCTATTAAATACCCTTTGTCTTTCGTAACTGATACTGTAGAAGAATTACCACAAGATGATAATATTTGCATATCTAAATTAGTTACACCCATACTATTTAATAGACCCGAATCCGCGCATATCTCTACAGCAGAATTTAATCCGTATGACTTTATTATTGGATTATTTCCAAAAAATTGCGAATAATCAGGCTTGTTTCCAAAATACTCAATATTTTCAACAGAATAAAGACAAAGTTTTCCTCCGAGATTAAATCTTGATCCTAAACCATCTCTAGCCTTGTATATGTTTTTTATTAACCTTCCACTATATATAATAGGCATATTGTTGTATAATATTCTTTTTTCATCATAAAACATATCTGTGCCAGGAAATATCAACATATTCGCTTCTTTACTCTCTCTCATTATTTCACTAATTAATTTATCGTGTTCTATTTTTGAATGTGGTATATATGGAACTTCTTCAAATTTTTTCACTCCTTCTTCTATTGATTCTAATAAAATTTCCTTAGCATCCCTTGGAACGTAATCATTGTAATCCGGAGCATTAAACATAGCTTCTACAACCTTTTCTGATTTTTTGCCTCTTAACAGGCTCTTTGAAAAGATTCCTGGTGGAGAAGTAAGGCTCCACTCCGGACCAACAAGTATATCAATGTTTTTTTCCTTAGCTATTCTGATATTATCTAATATATCATATGGGCTACCATATTGTTCTGTTGGCATTTTAATTGCTTGTAATAATAATTCTAATTTCATTTTATTATTTGAAAGTAAATATTATTAATAGTTTTCCCTTCTTTAGTAACTAAAAAATGATTATGGGGGAGCAGCTAAATGTGCAGGTATTGCAGCTGCACCAGTATATGCTGCTATTACAGCGCCTATTGTTATGAATATTAGGAAAAGAACTATCCAAACCATCCATTTGTAATTTAATGGTTTATTGCTGCCGTTAGCTCTATATTTATCCAATATTAAAGTAGTCGGATATGCGAATATCCCTGCCAATCCAAACGAAACGTATAATCCTAATAAGGCTATTGGAGATTTAGTGTAACCCAAGTTATATCCGGATACACCGTATTCTATAAGAATTAATCCAACAAACAAAGCTACTAATCCGACGTATTGAAGCTTTTGATTGTATTTAACAGAAAGTACAAATCCTAAAGTTATTATAGCCAACATTATATAAGGATCATAGAACAGTAAATCATATGCACCTGGTAAATTCCATGTCATTTCTCCATAGAAACCCATAACTAACATAAAAACTGTTATAGCTGCAAACATGAATATTGAGCCTACAAGTCTTGATTCAATACTTATTTTTGAATTCGATTTAGTTATGTATCTTGCTCTATAATCTCTGTACATAGCAAGAACAACGTAATCCATTAAGAAACCTATGAAAGAAACAGTAAACAACTCCAGTGCCAATTCGTCTACGAATCCCATATTTAGCTCAAGAACTTTTTTGCCTATAAAGGTTTACTATCCATAAGGGTATTATCAATTACTTTTTCTTCCGCATTTCTGGATTTGTATACTTATTCCAGAAAATTTTATACAATTTTAATTTATCCGGGATATCTCTTAACCAAGGTATAAACGGTAGAAACAGCAAAACGAGAAAAACTGCCATTGCCACAGATCCATTTTCTAAATCATTCCACCAAGATATATTTGAAGTTGCTATTTCAAGAGCATCGTAAGGAATAAGCCAATACTGTATAGACCATGGTGGTGCACCCACTTTTAACATCCCCCATTGAGAAGTTCTTAATCCATATTTTGTAGCCATTTCTTTAATATAGCCCGTGTCATAAATAAATCTTAGAACATAGGTCTCATCTAATCCACTAGCACTTTCATTTTGAACTATGAATTGATATTCTCCAGATTTAGCCATTTCAACCAATTCAGCTGTTGCAACCATTAATGGATTACTTGATTTTAAAGCGTTTTCAATAGAACCGTTGTTAGCGAAGTAATTATAAGCCTGATTTAATTGTGTTTCTTGCAAAGATTTATTCCCGCTTTCAAATATTGCTAATTCATTTGTTTTGTTTGAAAAACTTATGTAAGCAGAATACGGTACAGTAAAGTAAACGTTTCTAGTACTAAAAGTATAAGGATCTATTGTATCCAAATATGTTGCTGTATGGGATGAAAAATTATATTCTTGTAGTAGTGTGGTTGCTACATTAGATGGATTAGAGTTTGCAGCTTGACTTACAGTGACGGGTGCTATATATGGAGAACTAAAAATAAAAGCAAATGCCATCACTATTATGAATATGTAGACCATTCTTCTATACATTTTTTTGTGATCGGCTTCAACCATTTTATATGGGATATCTTTTCTATATGGAGTACTTAATCCGTCTTTTTTAACTAATGAATAATGTAAAAATATCAAAGCAAGTAAAATAAGTGGAAATATTGCAACATGCCAGCCCAATACTGCACCTTGGTTTAAAGGATTTAACCAGAATCCCAAACCCATACCATTCCACAGATCTGCACCGGACTTATCATTCCATTGTGAAAGTAAACCACCTTCTACACCGATACCGAATGCAAACTCAAAAAGAACTAACAATAGAAGGATACTACCTATAATCCAAACAAGTTTCTTTTTCTTGAATGCAGATGTGGAAAAATTAACAAGTAAATGCACAAACATTAAAGTAACAAAAGCTTCTGCAGCCCAAAGATGTATACTTCTAAATAAAGTTCCAACAGTACTTGTATCCCACCAGTATGGGCCAAATATAAGCATTATCATTCCGCTTACTGCTAAAATTACAAAAAGTTCAAGTAAGTAAACTCCTATAGTAAAGAAAAAGCTGTTTCCATAAGAAGGAACATATTTAATATACTGTTGATGCATTATATCCATTATTGGATCTATAAATCCTTTTAAACCATTCTTCTGCTGATTTTGATTTTTTTGTAATTTATTTTGGTTATCACTATCCATATTTTATATAAAATGAGTAATATTATTATAAGCTATAGTAACCTAATAGTTAGTATATTGAGTTTTTAAGTTTTATTTGGCCCTAATTCACATTCTCCACATGGTTTTATAGTACTAACTTTATCTGCGCAATTTATACTTTTAAACGATTCAAATGCTTTTAAAAGCTCGATTCCTTTTTGAGTTATTTTATACTTGCTTTTCTTTACCTTATCCTCATAAAACAATTCTTTGCTTATGAGGTCTTTTTCAGCAAGATCCTTTAAAGTTTTACTGAGCGTCTTTGGATAAGATTTTGGATTTATAGAAAGTAATTTATCAAAATTTATGCTATCATTTAAACTTATCTCTTCTAATATGGTTGCATCCCATTTTTTGCCTAGGGTATTCAAAAGATCTATGGTGTTGCATGTCATATAATTATCTTATTCCCACTGTTTATACTTTTTAATTAACTTTTTCCTGCTTGAAATCATAATTGTTTATTTTATCCTCATTCTTTCTATGCTGTTTGGATATCGGCTCTGTGTAATATTTACTTTCTAGACTTGATAGGAAAGATAAGTCCTCATCACTTAATTTTATATCAGCTGCTGTTATATTTTCTTTCATATGTTCTAAATTACTTGCTTTTGGAATTGGAAAAGTATTTTCTCTGTGCAAGAGCCAGCTTAAAGCTATTTGTGCTGGATTTTTTCCGTATTTTTTACCAATTTTTGAAATATCATTAACTAATTCTTGATTGTTAAATATCTTACCATGAGATAAAGGACTATAAGCTATTATTGCTATCCCATTGTCTTTACAATAATCGAATATCCCTTCTTTCTCTATGTCTCTGGTTACGATGCTGTATTCAACTTGGTTAGAAGCTATTTCGAATTTTGTCATGACAGCTTGCGCCTCTTTCAGTTCTTCTAATGAAAAGTTGCTTACTCCTATGTTCATGATTTTTCCGTCTTCTTTAAGTTTTTCCATAGCTTTCATCGTTTCCTTTATGTCAATAGACTTTGTTGACCAGTGTAATTGGTACAAGTCCAAATAATTAGTTTCTAATTTTTTCAAACTATTTTCACATGCAGTTATAACATCATCGTAATGGAAATGAGTTGGCCATACCTTGCTGGCTATAAATAATTTTTCTCTTTCATAGTTTTTTATCGCCTTTCCAACTATGTCTTCAGTATTATATATTTCTGCAGTATCTATAAAATTAACGCCATTATCCAATGCATATTTAATGGAGTTTACATTTTCATCTACATTTGAGCTAAGTTGCCAAGTTCCAACACCGAGTACTGAAATTTTTCTGTTCGTTCTGTTAAATTCTTTGAATTCCATATTAATTTAAAACATCTATAGTATAAATTTCTTATAATTTATCTAATTTTTTAATCTTTAAGTGTATATCCTTTGCAAGTTTTATAGTGGGCACCATCAATATTTGAAAACTACCAATTATAAAGAGATAAACACCAATTATATATGAATTATGTGGAAGGAATTCTATGCTACCGATAAGAAATTCTAACCCAACCATAAAATCATCAATTAAACCAAGTATCTTGTAGTTTCTTTCAATATCTCTTTTAATCTTAGATTTATTTAGTCTTTCCAAGTTTACCCTATTAGTTTTATTAGTTCTTCTGTATCTAATACATCAAACATTTTTTTCATATTTAATAAGGCCCTTTCATGAGCTTCTTTATCAGAAGATGAAGAGGAATCCGAACACACAACTACATAAAAACCCCTATTTGCTGCATCTCTTGCTGTAGATTCAACACCTATCTCTGTAGCTATCCCTGCTATAATCAAAGTTTCTATTCCCGCGTTTCTGCACATTAACTCGAAATTTGTACCTATAAATATGCTTGCAGTGTTTTTGTTTATTACTATTTCATTGTCTTTAGGTTCTATTGCTAGATCAAACATCTCCTTAGGCAATTGTGATAGGTTGAACTTCATCTTACTTGAGGAATATTTTCTAGCGGGAGATTCAAATTCCTTTGGTAAGGGTGTAATCTTTGTAAAAAATATCGGAATTCTTTTATTTCTCGCTGTATCTATCAGTTTATTCATGTTTTTAAGAAATTCTTCTTTGTTATATATACTGTTTACTAACATTTTCTGTACATCCCACACTATTAATGCAGTATGGTCTGGGTCTATTATTTCTTTAATTTCAGTATAAACTTTTCTTTCCATTTCTTAAACTAACATTTTATTCATTATAAACTTTTATACAGAAATAAAAGGAGTAATAAAAATTATTCAAGTTTTATATTATTGCTCGCTTTCTTCTTTTTGCGCAGAGCAGTTAAAGCAATCTCCCATAATACTCTGCGAAGGTTTTCTTAGCCCATATTAATTTTCTTTCTTTTCTTCCCTTTGTTTATTCATAGAAGACCCGCAATAACTTTAATCTCATATTTTTATATGCATTTTTCCCTAGATTTTATTTGTCCATATTATACAAAAATATTTATAAATTTTTTCATCTATGGTTATTTTTTAGTAACCTTCTTATTTAAATGTCGTTTATTAAGTTTTTTCTTATAATCTTTTTTATTTCTGACTTTCCTTTTCGTATACAAAAACATAAAAGAAATCAAAGCTACGATTAAAATGACGGCCGTAATTATTTCATACTTGAATTCTATAAACAAGCTATAAACAACAGGTTCATGGTTAGACAGGCAAACTTTGGAAATAGAGTAATTTACGGCTATTGGTATACCTGCTATTCCAAGCAGAGAAGAATTTGCGGGTATATCCGCAAAAAAATAGTAAAAGGGTGATAAGAATATAACTGTTCTTTTTTATTCTTATTATATTACCTCTTGTAACACCCATAAATGGTTAAAGGGATGAGTTTATTTAAGTTTTTAAAATTAATATTTTTATAATAATGAGTACACTTATTAGAATGGATCTAAGTAAGAACATACTTATAAAAGCAAATCCAGGAACAGGGAAAACGACGGCATTAGCCGATAGAGTAGTCGAACTTATTAGAAATGGTGTAAATGAAAAAGATATACTATGTCTAACATTTACAAATAAAGCTGTTGATGAGATGTTTAATAAGATAATAAGAAAATTTGAAGAATACAATATAGAGCAATCAAGAATAAATAACCTAACAATTTCTACGTTTCATAGTTTTTGTAATGGTTATTTCTCTGAGATAGGCAAGGAATTCAAAATAGTTAACAATAATTTTATACGATTTACAATATATAAAAGCTTAGAGAAGAATAAAGCGTTTAACTACGATAATGATTACATAATAAAAGAATTGGTTCCAAAAATAGAAAATTCTATAAGGTATATAAAAAGCTTTGGCATAACTCCCGATTCCATAGACATTAAAAATACAAAGGAAATACTGATAAAAAGCTCCTTTCTTGAAAACGTTGGAGAAGTAAAGGTAGATGAAATATTGACATTTTTAGATTACTTTATAATGGCCTTCAAAGACTATGAAATATCAAAAGATATGGATAAAATAGATTACAATGACCTATTAAGTAGATTTTTGATAGAATACGATCCATTGAAAAAACATTATAAATATGTACTTGTTGATGAACTACAAGACCTAAACGATATTGAAGCAGAGATAGCTAAATTATTAGGAGATTATTTATTCTTTGTTGGGGATAGAAAACAGTCAATATTTGGTTTTCAAGGTGGAAGCATAAAAAATTTTACAGAATTTGAAAAACTTCCAAATCTAGAAAAATTTACAAAGTCATTAAATTACAGAAGCTATAATAAGATATTAAATTATTCAAAGAACTATTTTCTGAACAAGGCAAAAGATAAAACATATGAGCAAGAATTAAAAGATTTTACAGGAAATCTTGGGGATGGTGGGGAAGTCCTACAAATCATTGGTAACAATGTTAATAATTTAGCCGTAAAAAATGCCATAGAACTTATATCCAAGGACAAAAAAACAGCTATAATAACTAGAACAAATGAACAGATAGTTGAGATCTCAAGAATCCTCGATTCTAAAAATATCAGATATTTAACAACAGCAAGTGCTTCCGTATCAGCAAGAGCTAAAAACGCAGTGATTGATTATCTAAAAGGGTTATTCTATAAAGACGAACATGATATACTCAAGGCTTTGTTCACCCCATTTTCTGGATTATCATTAAGAGAGGCTTTTATCATTGAGGAAAAATATCGTAAAAAAGAAATAGACTATGAAGGTATGAAAAAGCTTGCAAAACCATTTTTCAATAAATTATCAGTTTCTATGAATTTATACGATGTAAATAAGATATTTAATGACACTATATTACCGATATCAATTTCTTTAGGAAATGATTACTATGTTACTGCGTCATCTATACTGGAAAGTATAAATGAGTATTTTGACAATACAGATATACCTAACTTAAATGATATGTTAGCATACATTTACACTGCAGAAGAAAGTTATGAACCAGTAGATTCTAATGAACCTTTAATCTTAACTACCGTCCACAAAGCGAAAGGATTGGAGTTTGATAACGTTGTATATGTACCTAAAAAACAGAACAAAAAAACGACCTTTATAGATTTGGTTACGAATTCTATAATTAATGGAACAAAAAATATAGACGTTGGGGATGAACTATCAGAAGAGGGGTTACGTGTAGATTTTGTCGCTTTTACCCGTGCAAAAGAAAGATTAATTGTAATTACTGATACTGCTTTAGCTGAGGAATATTATATAGATGGGTTTATAGATAAAAAAATAGATGAGATGGAAGACGAAATTGCACCATTTCAAAGAAGGTACGAAGAAGCTTATTCTCTTTTTGTAAATAAAAGATATGACGAATCTAAAAAAC
This sequence comes from Candidatus Woesearchaeota archaeon, assembly GCA_964641875.1. GTDB lineage: Archaea > Nanobdellota > Nanobdellia > Parvarchaeales > Parvarchaeaceae > Parvarchaeum. Next base: position 16,750 of record CAZXLU010000004.1, read on the forward strand.
TATTAGAAGACAATGATAAGTGGTTGACTGAAAAGATAACGAATTACTTCAAAAATTCAATAAAAATGCTCTCATTTTCTTTAATAGATTCTTTACATAACCCTTTTAATTTTGTTAAATATCAAATACTAAAAATAGAAGAGATAACGCCAGCAGTAAAATTTGGTTTAAAAGCTCACGAAATAGCAGAAAATTACTTTAAAGGAACATTAAAAGAGGAAGAATTAAACGAGGATGAAATTAAGATATTACAAAACATAAAGAAGATAAATGAAGAGATAAAAGCAAAATACAAGGCGGAGCAAATAGGTGCTGAGAAAACATTGGAATTCCCAATTCAAACAGTATTTCCAGAATTTAATAAGGAGCTTAAAATAAAGGCAAAACTAGATGCTATCTTCTTTAATAAGGAAAAGAACAAACTTCTAATAATAGATTTTAAAACTGATAAATCTGATAGCAACGGTTCGAAACATAGAAGGCAGCTTGGGCTTTATAGAAGAATGCTTGCTATAAGTGAAAAAATGGATGAAAAAGACATAGATACGGCTATAGCTTACATAAATTTGACTGGAAATATAAATACCGGTAGATTAGATTATAAATTAGACACACAAAAAATAAAAGATTCATCCATAGAAACTTTCAAAGAACATTTATCCAAATTAATCTCATTTATTGATGATCCTAGTAAATTTATAGAAATGCTTGCAAAGAAACCTTACATGCCTGATAACGTTACAGAAGAGATATTTAAAGAGATCCATTATGAATCTAGCTTAATAATTTAAAATGAAATCTAACAATTTTATAACACCAGAAGATTATTTCCATGCCTTTTTTGCAGGAATAATTTCTTTTTTTATCGGTTTTATTATAGTTTTTCTCCTGTTTCCAAAATATTTTCAAGACAACCCGTCTATACCAGCAATAGCGTTCATAGTTATACTTGAAATTTCATCTTTTTTTGCTATATTCTTTTTTATGCGAAGACGCCATTAATTATCATTGTAGTGAGCCATAAACTTGTTTACGCCGTAATCTATAACTTTTCCTGCTTTATCTTTTATTAAATGTATATAGCTTTTTAATTTGTCTTTACCCTCTTCGTCCATGTATTCTTTGAAATTTTTCATATAATCTACACTACCCTCATAAATAGAAGACAATTTGTTTCCTGCTTTATCCTTAATACTATATAAGAAATTCTTCAATTTTGAAGCATAGCCTATATTTCCATTTTCAAAGAATTTTTCCATCCTGTATTTTTTAGCTAATTGATTCCATGCAGCTTTGTTGTATTCACTTAGAAGTTTTCTATCCCTTTCAGAACCTATATTTTCTATCTGCATTCCTACAAAATAAATAAGGTCCTTCGGAGTGTAACCATTTACATGTTTAAGAAAATATTCAGAGTACTTTGAAAACTCCTTCTCTTTTATATTACTATTATTTTTAAGTCTTTCAAAGGTGTTATAAAGTCCATAATAACCGCTATTTCCAATACTTTTTGGCGTTTTTTCATTTTTTAAAATTTCATTTAATTTCATATTCTTCACCTTTCTTTGTTAAGATGATAACTAGTATTTAAACTTTTCTATTACTTATAAGTGGCTATTTTTAGTATTTTCTTTTATATTCTCATTTCCTCTTGTAAGAGAGAGAAGAGCCGCGATTACAAGCATTCCTATTAGAAAAAGAAATGAAAAATGCATACCATTTATAAATTCTCTTGTTACTCCTCCTATTAATTTAGATGTTCCTACAAATATTTCAAAGGCTAGATACCTTGGTATAGCCAGTGTTGCTGTCACTATAACTATTATAAAACTGCCCATCATACCAATGCTACCAAATAAACGAAGCATACCTGACGCTGTTCCAAATCTGCCAGATTCGCTACTTTTCATTACTGCACTGTTGTTGGCTGGCCAAAACATAGCTCCACCCAATCCTGTTATAGAGGAGCCAATAAGTACTATATACACCGTAGAATTGGCTTGTAATAAGAAATAAACGGAAATCCCAGCAATCATCGTTAATAAACCCAAAGTTGCTAGGACCCTTGCACCGTATTTGTCTGAAAATTTACCCATAAAAGGAGTTAATACTCCGCTTATAATATACGCAGGTAAAAGAAGAATAGAGGCATAGAATGGTGAAAAACCTCTCACTCCTTGCAGATACATTATAAGCATGAATGCAACACCAATAAAACCTAAACCTTGAAACATTGAGGCTAGAACTGAATTTCTAAATACTTTGTTCTTAAACATTGAAAATTTGATTACTGGCATTGCAAACTTTTTTTCTCTTAGGTAAAAAGGTAGTAAAACAATAAAACCGAGTATTAATACTGTTAAATTAATACTATTCATTCCGACAGAAGCTATTCTTATACCTGCATATAGTACCATTGAAAGTGAAATTGAAAGTAAAAGCATTCCAATTAAATCTAAGCTTTCTTTCTCTTTTCTGTTATCATGAATGTGCTTATTAGCTAATATGAATAATACGATCCCTATAGGAACATTTATGAAAAATATATACCTATAACCTATAAAGGTCGTTATAACTCCTCCTAAAACTATACCGAGCATTGCTCCTATATTCCAACCCATACCGGTAAAACCATATGCTTTCCCTAACCTTTGTCTTTTAAATGTATCTGCTATTATCGCACCGCTATTTGAAGTCATCATAGCGCCGCCCAAGGCCTGAAAAGCTCTAAATATTACGAGAGTTATATCGGTTGGAGCTATACCGCATAGGAATGAAAAAACTGTGAAAACGGCTATACCTGTATTAAAAACTCTAGATCTACCAAAGAGATCGCCTATCCTACCAAATTGGGTAGAAGCAACTGCTGTGATTAGCATGTATATCAGTATAACCCATATTATAATTGATAAACTAGAATGCAAGGCCTGCGTTATTGCTGGAAATGCTAACAGCACTATTGTAGAGTCTATAGAAGCCATTAAAACAGCTACCACTAATATTGTTAATATTAGATTCTCATTTAAAGATTTATCTATAAGGTCATTTTGTATCATAAAACACCCAATAAAAGTGGTTATAACTTAAAAAACTTTCATTTTATTATTTTTTGCAGGTTATCTATTGTTTGTTTAACGACATCATTTACAGCTTTTTCTATAGTATCATTACCAAAAAGTTTTGCCATTTTTCCCAGTTCAATATTAGCTTTCCACTTAACATTTGTTAAATTTTCTTTGTTTTCTAAGTCAATATAAAGAGATAAGGAGAATTTCAAACCAATCGTTGAACCATTGCCTTGGATTAAAACATGCCTTTTTTCCCGTTTCTCCTTTATCTCAGCAGAAAATTTAATGTTTAAATTTGACAAATAGCTTGCTCCTATAAATTTACCCGTATACTCTTTTGCATCAGCCTTAAATCTAATTTCGAATGAATCTCCGTTCACCTCGGTTGAAACCACGTTTGGAAGACATTTTGAAAATTCATTTGGATTAGAGATTACTCCCCAAACCCTGTCCAAACCGGCTTTTGCATCAAAATTTCCACTAATTTCCATATTTAATTAAATAACATCCTTGAATATATAATATCAGATGCTCCAGAATATATGTCTGAGTAAGTTTTATTTGATGTCTCATTTAGTATCTCTGTAAGTATATCCTTTCTTATAGAAAGAGATTTTGACAATTCATCGATATTATCCTTTGTAATTGAAGGCCAGTAGAGTTTTATTTTTTCAGTTTTTGAATCTACATTCGAATTAAATTTTTTACACACAAAATCTCCTACCTCTTTGGCCATTAGTCTAGATGTGCTAAGCTTACCTCCTATTATACTTATTATACCTTCCACTTCATCAGTTTTAGAATGATCAAAGATCTTGAAATCTCTACTTGCTTTTCTGCTATCAGTTTCGTTACCTACAGCGATTAAAGGTCTTACACCCGCATAGTATCTGTAAACGGGATAATTTGCAAGGATGGGTATCATTTCGCTGCCTGCTTTTTGCAGGAAACTTATATCATCTTTATCAATTTCGAATTTTTCTGGATCATCCACTATAAACGCCGTTGTACCTATTATTGAATCATTAAAAAATGGAACAACTATATCTCCATCTGACGGTTCTCTTAATCTATTTATTACACTTTTTGTAAACCTCCTATTTATAACAACCATCGTTCCGGCCGAAAGAATCATTTCTATACTCTTTATTCCCAATTTTTCACTTACAAGCTTCTGGGCCCATGCTCCGCTAGCGTTTATAACTAGATCAGATTTTATCTCCTTAATATTTCCATTAGAATCCTTAATTTTAACTCCCTTTACGGTTTTTCCATCCTTTATAAAATCAACAACCGCACTATTTAAGTAAATTTTAGCAGCTTCTCTCTTTGCAGTTAAAAGTAGACTTGATATAAATCTAAAGGAATTTATAGTTTTATCTGGTACTTTATAAGCTACTTTTAAATCTTTATTTAAGAAGGGTTCCTCTTCTAATATCTTTGGAGTATCTACTCTTTCAATGGGTATGCCAGCATTCTTACAGCCATTCTCAAATTTATCCTGATAATTTAAATCGTCTTTATTTAAAGCAACAAAAAGCCCGCCAGTGTTTTCTACACAAAATGAAGCAATTTCGGATATGACTTTATTATCCAATATACTTTCTTTTGCAGCAGAAACGTCATTCATTGCATATCTTGCTCCGCTGTGTAACATCCCATGAAATCTACCACTTGTTCCTCCAATTAAATTCCCCTTCTCTACAATACTTACATCAAAACCCCTGCTTGCTAAATCATGAGCTATAAATGAACCAGTTGCGCCTGCACCAATGACTGTTATTTTTGATGTTGCCATAAAATCATTACGCAGGTATTATATTAATAAACTTATACCGGCTATTAAGTAATATAAAATATATTAATATATTCAAAATATTAAATTTTATATGAATAAAGTATTAAAAGCAGGGATTATAAAAGTAAATACAAACCATCCGAGATATAAAAGTCTAGAGAAAACGCTTTCACTTATAGATAAGTATTATGACAAATTAGACTTAATAATAGGCCCAGAATGGAGTTTAATGAATAATGATTATAAGGAAGGCCCTTTAAATTACAAAGAATTTAAAAAAATACTTGATTATATAAGAAACTACAGCAAGTTTTCAAATGCCTTGATTATACCTGGAACTGCAGTTATAAGCACTAAGAATAAGAGGATGTATAATATATCGCCTGTTTTTTACAATGGAGATGTTATCTTTTCAACGATTAAAAGAGCAGATGGAGGAACATCCTTTTTCAATATAAATGAAGAATACGAACTCCTTGATGATTGCTTTATTGAAAATTCATTTAAATGGGGGAAATTAAAAATTGGAATAGAGATATGCGCGGACTCTGGTAGTTTGTTTCGTAATGGTAAGAGAGATTTAAATTTACAAATCCTTTTATCAAACGGAATAAGAGATACTGATATAGCTGTTAAAAAGGGAGGATACATATTATGTTCGGATGGAAATACCAGAAGTGGAATAAGAAATTATATTATAAAGAATAATTATGATAAAAAAGGTATAAAATTAAACGAATACATTGATTTCTTTAAGCCATTAAAAAATCAAAATTATATAAATAAATATTTTGAATTTGTCCCAATAAAAGAGCAACATAAGAATATAGATATATATGAATTAACTCTAAAGTAATCAAACTATTATATTCCTGAGGTCTTTTATCTTCCCAAAATTCAAATTTTCACCATCTGAGATGCATATTGCATTTAGTTGTTCAACATCACAAAACTGATTTAAAAATGGCGACAAAAGATCTTCTTTATCTACATTATTTATGTCTGTCCCGGTGGCAAAGATACTCGCTGCAGGTAGAACAAGAATTTTTTTATTGTTATACGTGTCTCCATAAAGAAATGATTTTAGTTTCTCCTTTGCCCCTGTATAACGATAAATCACTATGCTGGGATGTTCATGTCCTATTATGTAAGTATTTGCATCCATTATTGGCAATTCATCACCATGTGCAATATAAAATCCCTTTTCAAGTATGTATTCCTTATTTATTTCTATTTCATGGTCTTTTTTAATTCTATCTAAGTAATTGTCATGATTCCCCTTTATAATTGAGAGTTTTATCTCATTGCTATTACAGAATTCTATTAATCCTATAATCTCTTTTTTCTCATAGTATTTTAAATCTGAAAAATCATTCTTTACATCACCAGTTATTATAAGCCTTTTTGCGCCTGTTTGAATTGACGCGTTTTGTATTAGATTTTTAATAAATGACAAATTAGTTTCTGGTATTAGCGTTCCCATTTGCGACATTTGCCCTTCATATCCGAGATGAGTATCAGATATGACTAGTGCTGAAAGTGGCTTTATGTAAGCGACAGGCATACCTTCTAATAATTCTATATCGTCACTTATTTTCATTTTACACTCCACTTATCCTCTTTAATACCAATTGATGCAGTTTCCTTATGTATTCTTTTTTATTTTTTATTGAGATTATATCCATCTCTCCCATAGTAACTAAATTATGTGAAAAAGGCGAAGGTACGTTCGTTTCTATTATCTTATATCTTATTTTTTTAGATTTAATATCTTTCAAGATGTTTTGCGCATTTTTAATATCCATAACATCATTCTCTATTTCTCTGTACGCTTCTTTAAGTATAGGAAAATTTTCATCCATATTTGTAATTATCCTCAAAAGAGCTTGTGCATTTATCTGCTGTCTCTCAACCCTTATTCTATGTCCTTTGTAATTTCTTAATATCATTAAACCTCTTGCTGCAGCATGTCTGAATCTCCTCCTAAGTATTTCTGTTCTCTTTATGTTTTCATATATTGCTTTTTTTACATCCTGTTTAACTGCTAATTTCATAATGGTTTCTATTTCACTGTCGATTAAAGCTCTATTGAGAGAGAGGGCAAAGCCATTATCATTTATTATAAGTCCAACTTCTTCACCTATTATATCGCTTGCTACAAAAGCAAATAATCTCGATAAAGCGTCATTTACTCTTCTGCCAAATAGAGAATGAAATATTACATATTTCTTATCGCCATAAGTAGTTTTTTCAATAAGTATAAGCGAATCTGATGGCACATACTTAGAGAAATAAATTTGTTCCGTTATATACTCGTATATTGCACCTTTTGAATTTTCATCTATTGGCAATGCTGTCAAATATTCCTTTGCGGCCTGTGGTATCCCTTTTATCATTTTATTATATGCAAATTTTGTATTATCTTCAATTTTAATCTTTTTTGAGAAATCTGATCTAAATTTTCCTATATCCTTAGCTAATTCATAACTGAGCGGTAATTGCTCTGAAAACCAGGGCGGTATATTGGGACGTAAACCATTTGCTGGAAGCACATAACAGTCAGCTGCACTTGCTCTTTGAAATTTGTAAACTTTTCCTCCAAGAACAAAAACGTCACCTTTTTTTAGTCTCTCAAGGAACTCCTCTTCAATGTTCCCGATTTTTCTTTTCGTACCTAAAATATAAACATTTATTGCAACTTCATCAGGTATTGTTCCAATATTGGTATAATATATTAATCTAGTCAATCTGCCTCTTTTTCCAATTTTATTTGTTTCTTTATCGAACCAGATTTTACCATAAACTGATCTTTGCTGCAAAGGTGCATATTCTCCTGCGAGATACTTTATTAAAGATAAAAAATCGGTTTTTTCCAGATTTCTAAATGGGTACGCCCTTTTAATAACCTTATAAGCCTGGTCTATGTCCCAAATACTATTTAAAGCCATACCGACAATATGTTGCGCTAAAACGTCTAATGGTGCTTCAGGCATATTGAATGAATCTAATTTCCTTTTAAGCCCGTCATATAGCATTATTGCACATTCCACTAGATCGTCTCTATTATTTACTATTATCTCTCCTTTTGCTATGTCTTTAAAACTGTGGCCACTTCTTCCTATTCTTTGTAATGCTCTAGTTATACTTTTTGGAGAATTTATTTGTATTACTTTATCTATACTTCCTATATCTATCCCAAGTTCAAGACTTGTTGAAGAAACTACACACCTAAGTTTACCCTTTTTTAAATTTTCTTCTACGGAGAATCGTTCCTCTCTTGACAATGAACCATGATGTGCAGATATTTCTTCGTCTTTATAACCAAATCTGCTCTTAAGATTAAAGACTAGCCTTTCAGTTCCGCTTCGGGTATTAGTAAACACTAAAGTTGTCCTATTTTTCTTTATAGCATTATCTATCATTTTGTACATTTTATTCTCTATTTCTCGCTCGTCGGAATATATAAGATCATTTGAAGGGGAAAATACTTTTGCTTCTATTTTTTTGCTCCATGAAGCATCAACAGCTATACAGTCCCGTCTAGAACCGACTAAAAACATTGCTGCCTTATCCAATGGGTAGATTGTAGCGCTTAACCCTATCCTAATGAAATCATGTCCTACAGAATTTACAAGCCTTTCCAATGATAATGAAAGATGGGAACCTCGTTTGCTATTAGCTAGTTCGTGAAGCTCATCAACTATAACATACTTCAAGCTTTTGAATTTTTCAATGAATTTTGGAGAATTAAGCATTATTGCCAAGGATTCCGGAGTAGTTACAAATATGTTGGGAGGATGCAAAAATTGCTTTCTTCGTTCATTTTGTGGAGTATCTCCCGTTCTCAAACCAACAGTTATCTTTTTCTTATTCTCTAATTTCTTTGATGAGTATATATTATCTATAGGGATTATAAGGTTTTTGTATATATCATTGTTAAGTGCTCTTAACGGTGAGATATAAAGACAGTGTATTTCTTCCTTAAGTTTATCTGAATATGCTAAATCCAATAGCTCGTCTATTATTGGTATAAAAGCTGACATTGTCTTGCCGCTTCCTGTCGGTGCTGTTATAAGTATATTCTTCTTCTTTTTTATAAAAACGAATGAAAATTTTTGCGGAGGCGTCAACTCTTTAAAATTACTAATAAACCAATTTTTTACTATGGGGTTAAGCATTCCCAAACTTTCTTTATCGGTAAAAGGTTTATTCAAAATTTTAATCATTTCCTTATTAGATTATATTAGTATTTAATTTTATCCACCTTTTACAGCTTTGAATATTATTGTTGGGCCTATCTTATTTACAATGGCCTTTCTATAACCCAAACCCCATATTTTATCTTCTTCCATGGGTTCAACAACTTTTTCGATTGAGAACTTACTCTCTATTAAGAAGTTTATTATTGTGGAGATTTTCCTATGAAAATAAACATAATATGGGTTTTTACGTCTTTCTTTTTCTTTTCTAATGCCCTCTGAAATATAACTATCGGTTATTCTCATATTTTTTGGATTTATTAACAAAAAGAGAGGGTGTTCTATGCTAAATACAAAAATTCCCCTTTTTTTCAATAATTTGTTTACATCCATGAAAAGTTTTTTCAAATCTTTAGAGTATTGGAGTGACATTACTGAAATTGCAATATCAAACCCATTCTTTGGCAATTTGTATATCATAGAGAAAGGGACCATTTCAAATTTCACATTTACTCCTTCTTTTGCTGCATTTTTTCGGGCGTAGTTTATTTCTTTTTCTGAGATATCTATAGCAGTACATTCTGCACCCATTTTCGAAAGTGCTATAGAAACTTGTCCGCCTCCACAGCCAATTTCAAGTATTCTCTTATTTTTAACGCTACCAAGTAAGTTTAATTTACTTTCATTTGATCCAAACGGGCCATAATAAACATCATCCATTTTATATTTAGATATTTCTTCTTGATAGTAATCTGCGGCATAGTTCCACCAATTCATAATATCCTTTTCAATTTTATCCATAAACTTTACGTCTATTCTTAAAATATCAGTGCATAGATGGCTATTTATACCATAATGTTTATATAAGGATGTAATAAATATGTTTGATTCAATGAATATAAAGAAAGAAATAGTAGATGCGCTAAAAGAAATGGGGTTTAATGAACCTACAGAAGTCCAGAAACAAGCTATACCTCCAGCATTAAACGGAAAGGATATAATAGTTAAGTCAAAGACGGGTAGCGGTAAAACAGCAGCATTTCTAATACCGATAATAAACAATTTACAGAAAAGCAGAAATCCTTCCACTTTAATATTGGTCCCTACAAGAGAACTCGCACTTCAAGTAACAGATGTAGCAAAAAACATAGGAAAAAACTTGGGAATAAAAACTGTAACTGTTTACGGCGGCGCTTCAATTAATTATCAAATAAACGCAATAAAAAGAGGAAGTGAAATAATAGTCGGCACTCCTGGTAGGATAATAGATTTAATTAAAAGAGGGGAATTACAAACAGATTCAATAAATTTTATGGTCTTAGACGAATTTGATATAATGCTTGATATGGGCTTTATAGATGATGTAAACTACATTCTTTCTAAATTGCCTCAAAACAGACAAACAATGTTTTTTTCTGCAACAATCCCTGAGGAAATAAAGAATATCACCATTAAATATACACACAATGCAGTAAATATAGATATAGACTCTGGGGAGATTTCAGTAAAAACCATAGAACATTATTACATGATATCAAAACAAAGAGAGAAATTTAGTGTCTTATTAGCCTATATAGACTTACAAAAACCGAAAAAATCTATAGTCTTCTGTAGAACTCAAGCAAATGCAGAAAGAATATACTTCATGCTTAGGAAAGCAGGCATATCTGCAGTTTTGATGCATGGGGGATTAAGTCAAAGCAGAAGAGAACATTCTTTAGGGTTATTTAAAACTGAAGTAGAGATGCTCATAGCTACTAATGTTGCTTCTAGGGGTTTAGACATAGATAATGTTTCTGATATAATAAATTTTGATGCTGAAACTGATCCAAAGGCATACGTACACAGAGTTGGTAGAACTGCTAGGATGGGGAGGACTGGTAAGGCTTTTACTATATTTACACCTTCTGAAAAATATCTAGTATATGATATAGAAAACTATGCAAATATAAAGATGAAAAGAATAGAATTTAATCTATCAATGTATAGAGAAAAAGAAACACAAATTACGGAGCAGAAAGATTACGATAATCCCGTAATGAGGAGAAAACCATCAAACAATTATACAAATTTCAAAAATGGAAAGAATTTCAGGAGAAAATTTTCTAATAACAATAGAAGAAATTTCCATAATTTTAAGAACAACAGATTTAAAAAAGATTACTCAGATAATTAATGTCTACTTCTAAGAAATTTTATGTAATCTATGAACTGTCTCGGATTATCTATACTGGTGAATAATATAAAAAAGACCGCTAGACTTGTAATAGATATCGTACCGGCTATTTCCCAAATTAAAAGAGGGTTTGTTATGAATACCATAATGAAAGATGCAATAAAGCCCACAGAAAGAGAGATGGCTGCTATTAACAGAAAACCAAAAGCAAGCATATATCTTTTAGGATTGTTAAGCATGTAACTTCCGAAAAACTTATTTGCCTCTTTCCTTGAACTATATTTTGACGCAGAAACCATAAAATACACGAATGCTACGTTAGATATTATCATAGCTAAACCTGAAATTATACCGATTATACCAAGCACTGCATTTACTATCATACAAACCTCTTAAATCTAATATACCAAAATCTTAGATCTAAAACTATGAATATTGCAGTTAATATTGCAAAAATGAAACCTGATAAAAAAGTGAAATATTGAAGAGATGTTGCTGGATTAAACCCCTTATCAAGATAATCCATAAATGCCATTACCCCAGTTAAAAATCCAAAAAATCCTGCATATATGAAATAGGGAATCTTTGCCATTTGCGGATTCAAAAGGTAACTTGTAAGGGGTGCTTTATCTTTCCTATGCTTAAAAAGTGCCCTAAACACCGTTATAGAGTAATGTATAGCAAATAAACTAAGTATACTAAGGGAACCGAAAATTATCTCTTCTAAAAGTTTAATTCCTATCATAAGTAAAGCCTGATTAATATAATTATAACTGATGTCATAAAAGAAGAAATTAAAGAATAATAAATTAATAGCCTGCCATGTTTTATATCCTCTCTATGCGAAAGATCATCTCTTATAATACCTTTTCCTCCTCCAATGTCAGATAAATCGTAAATTCCTCTATAAGCATTTGCAACACAGAATTTAAGATAACCTTGGAAAAAGCCTATAAAACCAAGGAATAAAGGAAAGAATGTTAAAATGAAAAACGTATAATTTAAATTAAAAAGTAAAAATATGTATATCATAGCTGATGAGAGTATAAAACCAACTACACTAATTGCATACCTCTTTTTTATTTCTTTTGGACCTATGTTACATAAGCCAGCAGCATAGTTTGTGTATTTATAATCAACCATAAATATAATTGTAATTAAACATTAATAAATGTAGTTTTTATATAATTTATGTTTTTTAAAAAAAATAAACAAAAGATAGACAAAGACTTATTACTTAGAGCTAATATAGCACAAGGAATAAAATATCTATACTTAGACAGATCAAGAATATTTTATCCAGAGAATAAGCATTACCAAAAGCTAAAATATACATTTGAGCAATTATCTAAAAATATAAGAGAATTAGAAAGCAAAAAACCAAGAATGCTTATAATGTCAGGAGACCATTTTGACTATGAAGTTTTAGACAAAAAGATGGGTGACCATATAATAGATTACTTTGAATTTCTATTACAAATACCTCCTCCAACATCAATATTCTCTAAATGGAAAAAAGCCGCGGAATTAGGGAGAATGAGGGTTCCTACTTTATCATACATATTAAACTCATTGTTAACATATAAAATTCCAGATTATTGGAGAGATAATATACAAATGTATACAGACATTTCAGCAGCTATAATAGAGATATTCAATGACAACACGTCAAGCCAGAAGATGGAAGAAACTACAGAAAAAGTAAAACAGGAAATTAATAAGAAAGCAGATGAAAAAATGAAAGAATTCTATAAAAATAATATATTAGAGTGGATAAGACTGGGATTATTAATTTAGTTAAATTTACTTTTTCTTACTTTTAGAAGGCAGAACTAATTTCGGAACTCCATGAACGTGTTTGTACGACGCTATAGCTATTTCTTCTAATGTCAAACCCTTTGTTTCCGGTGTAAAGAAAATCGTAAATAAGAAAACGAATATCATTACAGCCAATAGTATGAAGAAGAAACTAGATTTTCCTAAAGTATGTGTAACGTATGGGAATAGAAAAGCGGATAAAAATGCTGCTATCCTCGTTATACCTGTTGCACCACCCATAGATGAGGATCTTAATTTAGTAGGAAGCAATTCTATAGCATACAACCCCATAGTATTTCCTGGACCTAAATTACCTAGACCATAATCTAATATGAAAGCTATTATACCAACTGTTATTGCAATCGTTCCAGTAACCGTTGATGCTATAAAGAATAAGAACATTGCTATAGCCATAGCCGCAAAGCCTATTGCTTGAAGAGGTCTTCTTCCAACTTTATCATTAAGCATTACTGCTCCAAATGCTCCAAGGAAGCCTATTGGCATATAGAATATAAATGAATATAATAAGGAAGTAGAACCGGCTACTCCGAGACCTTTAAGAATCAATGGTGAATAAAGTCCTATACCGTATCCTGCTATATCATAAACTATCCACTGGATCCAAGCTACTGCAGTTCTCTTACCATATTCTCCTTTAAACAACGCTGCAAATGAACCGGCTGCTATGTTTGCTTCTTTCTGTCTTTCACTTAATATAGCTTTTATGTCTTGCTGAGTTAAACCTATTTTCTGAGCAACTGTTTTTACGTTCTTATCTGCTACCTTTCCTTCATCCATTATTTTCCATCTTGCCGATTCAGGCATTCTAGTCCTTAATATTACTGTTATAACTGCTGGTATTGCACCTATACCTAGTGCCCATCTCCAACTAGTCAATGGGTCGCCAAGGAAAAAGGCATAACCTATTATGAATGCAACGGCTGCACCTATACTCCAAAATGTCCAAACCCAACCGTATCCTGCACCTCTTTTCTTATTTGGATACATTTCTGTGGTGTAAACTGGACTTAACGCATAGTCAGCACCTACTCCCCATCCAACAAAGAATCTAAAGATTATCATTTCGTATATATTGGTAGAAACAGCGGAAAGAACAGCAAAAACCGCGAAGAAGATTAAATCGAATATGTAAAGATACCTTCTTCCTATTCTATCTGCATAATGTCCAAAGACAACGGCTCCAACAAATGCTCCTAATAAAGCAGCGCCGCTTACGAATGATTCTGTGAAAGCAGAATACTGAAATATCTTGTAAGTTACTAGAACAAGGGTAAAGACAGATATAACACTTAAATCATAACCATCTAAGAAATAACCCATTGCTGAAAGAGTAGTTATTACAGACCTTCTTGGGACGTGTATCTCTTCAGCATTTTTTTGCATAATTTGTCTGGACATTTATCATATTTAAATCTTTTGTTTAAGTGTTTTGCCAGTTAGTTGATCTCTTAATTGCGTTATTCCAATACAAAAGAATGTTTTTATTTATCGATTTTGGGTAAAAATAGCTACCCCTTCTATTTATTTCTTTAATTTCTTCTAATTTCCAAAAATCTGAGTAAAGTCCTGCAGAAAAGGCTGCACCAAGCGCAGTTGCTTCTTTTATATTAGAGCGAAACAGCTTTTTACCAAGAATATCTGCCTGTAATTGCATTATATAGTCATTTGCAGCAACTCCACCATCTACTTTAAGAGTACCATTTACTTTCTGTAATCTTTCTATTATATCTTTTATTTGCAAGCATATGCCATATACTGCAGCCAAAACGATATCTCTTCTTTCCGTTTTTGAACTTATCCCAAGTATAGTTCCAGTAGCGGAATTATCCCAATAAGGGGAGAATAAGCCGCTAAATGCGGGTACAAAGTAGACATCCGTATCTGTGCCTTTTTTCAACATGTTATTTAGCTCTGTTGTCGATTTCAAAAGTCTAACTTTCTTTAACCAATCAAATATCGCTCCTGATATTGAAGTTGAACCTTCAAGAGCATAAACACACTTGTTTTCTTGACTATAAGCACATGTAGTTATTAATCCTGGATTATATTTCAATTTCTTGTCAATATTTTGAAGTACAAAGCTACCTGTGCCATAAGTTATTTTACTTTCTCCTAAAGAAAAACACGCTTCCCCAAATAATGCTGATTGTTGGTCGCCTAGGTCACTATTTATAGGAATGTTTTCAAGGCCTTTTTCTGATAACTTCCC
Source organism: Candidatus Woesearchaeota archaeon (assembly GCA_964641875.1). Classification (GTDB taxonomy): domain Archaea; phylum Nanobdellota; class Nanobdellia; order Parvarchaeales; family Parvarchaeaceae; genus Parvarchaeum. The sequence continues at coordinate 32,039 of CAZXLU010000004.1, forward strand.
AAATCCGTCATAAGACATTGACGTTTTTACTTCTGGCAAAATCAATTGTTTTAAACCGAAAATCTCCAGGAGTTCACTATCCCAATCAAGCTCTTTAATATTAAACAACATCGTTCTAGACGCGTTAGTATGATCTGTAAAAAAGCTTTTTCCCCCTGTTAAATTCCAAATTATCCAGGTGTCTATTGTTCCAAGCATTAATCTTCCTTCTTTTAGCAGTTGCTTTGCCTTTGGAACATTATCTAAAATCCACTTTATTTTTGAGGCTGAGGAATAAGTACTTAAATATAAACCAGTTTTTTTCCTTATTGTATCTTGTAAACCCTTCTTATCAAGTTTCTTTATAAATTCCCTAGTTCTTGTGTCTTGCCAAGTTATAGCGTTATAAATGGGCATTCCACTTGCTTTATCCCATGCAACAATGGTTTCTCTTTGATTTGTTATACCTAACGATTTAATATCTTTATGGGTCAAACCAGCTTTTTTTAATGATTGCTTCAATAACAATCTTATATTATTTACTATCTCAATTGGGTCTTGTTCAGCAAATCCTGGCTTCAAGAAGAACTGTTTATGTTTTTTATACGCTAAATTTACTATTTGCCCAAGCTTATTAAATATTATACATCTCGTTCCAGTCGTTCCCTGGTCTATGACTGCGATGTACTTGTCACTTTGCATACTTTTTTAATGTATTTATTGCTAATCTTGGATTGTTTGAAGTTATACTATGGATATTCAAATCGATTGCGCGGTTTATATCCTCCTTTTTGTCAATTGTCCAAGCAGCAATATCCAATTTGTTCCTATTAGCTATAAGTACATCCTCTTTATAGAGTAGATTAAAATCGGGTTGTAAGGCATTTGCATTTAGCCGCTTTGCTATATTAATAAACCATGATGATTTACCAACGTATAATAAGCCAATTTTAATCGTTTTATCCAATTCTCTTATTCTCTCCAGAGCATCAAAATCAAAGGATATTATTTCTACCTTAGTTTTTAAGCCAAACTCATCTATTAGATTAAGTATCTTTTCTTCTATTCTTGGATATATTTTAAAGCTTTGCTTTATTTCTAGATAATAATTTATTTTTCCAAGAGATTCAAAGACCTCTCTCAAAGTAGGAACCTTTGTACCTTTCCACTTTGAACCAAATTTATATCCTGCATCAAGTCTTTTTATCTCCGCTAGAGAATGATTACGTATTAAACCCTTACCATTTGTAGTTCTGTCTAAAGTTTCGTCATGCATTACTATAAGTTCTCCGTCCTTGCTAGTATGCAAATCCATTTCTACACCATAAACGCCTAGCCTTTTAGCAAGTTTAAACGATGGTAAGGTATTTTCTGGAGCTTCGTATGCTGCACCCCTATGTCCATAAACAAGTGGTTTTGCCATTAATTAATCAAACATTCATTTAATTTAAATCAATCCTTAAAGCATGTTTTCCTTTTTTCAGTTAATATGAAAAAAGGCTTAAATCTCTAAAAATTATTTAAATTCAATGGAAAAAGAGGATATAGATAGAATAATGGGTGTAGTTGACCACACTTTATTAAAAACATATGCAAACCAGAGAGAACTCAAAAAATTCATTGATGAAGCCAATATGATTAAAACTTATAGTGTATGTATACATCCAATACACGCAAAAACTGCGAGGAGATATATAAAAAACAAAAATTATAATTTGAAGATTGTTGTAACAATGGACTTTCCACTCGGAGTTTTTCCTACAAACACAAGGGTAAAAATGCTTAAATCAATGTTAAAAGAAATCGATGAAGTAGACTTCGTCGTACAAATTGGGTATGTAAAATCGAATAAATTTAATTTGGTTAAGAAAGATATTGATAAATTAACTGAGGTTGCTCATGAAAATGGAAAAATAATAAAATTTATAGTAGAGGATGCCTACACCACCAAAGATGAAAAACAAAAGCTTTATGAAATAGTGTGCTCTTCAAAAGCCGATTTCATAAAAACTAGCACCGGATTTGCAGACCCGGAATATTCAAATAGCTTGGGAAATAAGACAGGTGCTGATCCTGCAAATTTGAGATTAATGGCAGAAACAATAAAAAGATTAAATTCTAATATTGGAATAAAGGCAGCAGGTGGCATTCATTCTTATCAACAAATAAAGGAGCTTTTAGATTCATCTGGGAGAGAACTGGATCCTAAACAATTTAGATTAGGAATGAGTAGAACTAAGAATATATACGACGAACTTCATAGAAATTAAAAAGTTTATAGCTATTTTAAATCCCTTATAATTTTATATAAATTATTGATAGAACTTATTCTTGCTGTAGGTTTGTACTCTTCTATTTCCCTATGTGGATTTTCACCATTTGTTATCCATATTGATGATATGCCGGCTTCATTTGCCATTTTTATGTCGGTGTTTAACCTATCTCCTATTATAAGTATGTCATTTTTTACATAACCATATTTTTTAATTATGTATTCTATTGTAGAAATGTATGGTTTTCCAAATATCTTATATGGCTCTTTTTTGGTTGCTTCTGATACTAAATTAACAATTAATCCTGCATCAGGTATCTCTTTTCCGTTTTTATAAGGACATAATGGGTCGTTATGTGTAAGGATAAATTTTTTACCATTGTTTATATGATTTATTATTCTTTCTATTTTTTTATATGAAAGGTCTATGTCAAAACCTATTATAATTAGTTGCGGATTCTTTTCATCGTAGACAAAACTTTTCATGACAAGTTCATTTTTAAAATCATCTGATATTAATCCATCAAAACTTCTTATTTTATTTTTCTTTAGAAAATCTTCAACAATCTCGTTGGGAAGTAAAAGCTCTTCATCTTTTATTTTAATATTGAGTATTTTTTCTATAAAATTTAGTCTATTCCTTTTGCTTTCTGAATCATTGTTGCTTAGTATTATGAATTTCTTTTTTAACTTTATTAATTTATTTAAAAATGCAGAAGAACATGAAAAAGGCTTATTCCCAAGATATAAAGTCCCATCTCCGTCGAGAAGAAAAAATTTCTTTGATAGGAAAAGCTCTCTTATTTTTTCTGTTTCTTCCAATTGTTTTTTTAACATAATCTTAATTAGTACACAACATTAAAATAGTTATTTTATATGGAAGAAATCAATAAGTGCTTCCTTTTTTCGCAAGGAAAACAGGTACTGCAATTATAAGAGAAACAGCTCCAAATAAAAATAAAATTAGCATGGAAGGCCAAACAGAAGACAAAGAAGCATTAAAAACTACGACATTTCTAAATGCTTGTATCCCATATGTAAGCGGCAATAATTTAGATATATCACCTATTATAGCTGGAAGTTCTTGTAAAGGATACAAAACACCACTTAGAAAGAGCATTGGAAAGAAAACCAAATTAAGCAAGAGCTGAGAAGTTTCTTGGTCTTTTGTTAGAGCAGTAACAAGTAAGCCTAAACCTAAAAATCCAAATATTCCTAGTACAAGAATCAAAGCTGTAAGTAAGATATTCCCATTGAAACTCATATGGAATAACAATATTACAAGTATTACAACAACTGCAGATTGTATTAAACTCCTTATTAATTGAGAAAGCATCTTACCAGTCAGAAAAGAACCTGTTCTTATTGGAGAAAGCATTACAGCAGTTATAGTACCATCTTCCTTCTCTCTACTAAGGGCAGAACCTAAAGCAGTCAAACCTGCCATCATACTTAGTAGCATTATCAACCCAGGGCCTATAAAATCAAAGTAATTACCTGAAAGTATGGGAACTGCGCTTACAACCAGCGGCGAAATCACAAATTCTGGATTCAATTTAGGGAAGTTAACTAGTTCAGAGTTTAACTTATAAACAGTTCCATTTAAAATTCTAGCTGATAAAATATTAGAAGCTAAAGAAACCTTTTCATCTATATACTCCTGCAATGTTGGAGAAGTAGGGTTTGTAACCAGATTTAAGGAAGAAGGTTTTTCAGATATAATAGAACCTGTAAAATTAGCAGGAAAGTAAATTATAGAATCTATATTTCCATTTCTCAAGGCAGATTCAGCTGCTGTTAAAGACGTATAATTTGTAAATTCTATGCTAGAGTTATATTTTACTAATGATATAAAGGAGTTACTAAGATAGGTTGTCTGCCCATTTACTGAAAACCCAGTATCATTATTTACTATTCCTATATGTACACCATTAAAACTTGAAGTGGAAGGAAACATAAATCCAAAAAGCATTATTATAAGAATTGGGAATATAAACATCATTACCAATCTAAATGGTGTTCTGTAGAGTTCTATGAGATCTCTTCTGGCTATTATAAATGCATCTTCAATAGATTTTAAATTCATATTCCTCTCCTTGGAGCTAAACTCATTTTTTCAGTTTCATCTCTTAATTGCGCACCAGCATAATGTATGAATACGTCTTCTAAAGTTGCCTTATTCCCAATTTTTTTCTTAAGGTTTTTTGGGGTATCACATGCCATTAAATTTCCATGATCTATTAATGCAACCCTATCTGAAAGTTCGTCTGCATCCTGCATTATGTGTGTTGTAAGTATTATCGTATTTCCTCTTTTATTTATCTCCAATATTTTCTTTTTTATAAATGCAACGGTTATCGGGTCTAAACCAACTGTGGGTTCATCTAAAAAGAAAACCTGAGGATCATTCAACAAAACTCTTACTATATCCAATCTTCTTTTCATACCTAAAGAAAAAGTTCCAACTGGTCTATTCTTAAATTTAGAAAGTTGGAATTCTTCTAACCCTTCTTCTATCTTTTGCTTTAATTTCTTTTTTTCTATCCCGTATAATCTACCAAAAAACATAAGATTTTCTTCAGCTGTAAGCGGCGGATACATAGTCACTTTTTCAGTTATTACACCTATCGATTTTCTAACCTCTAATTGTTGCTTAAGTATATCTTTACCCATTACTGTAGCATTTCCACTTGTAGGTTTTATTAAAGTAGTAAGCATGCTTATCAAAGTGGTTTTTCCTGCTCCGTTTGGACCTAAGATACCAAATATCTCCCCTTTTTTTACTTTTAAATTTATAGCATTGTCAGCAGTAAAATCTCCAAATCTCTTTGTTAATTTGTTTGCTATAATAGAGTATTCTACCATATTATTCATTTTAGAAGCTTATGCAGCCTTTCTTCTACTTTTTTAAGTGTCTTCTTATTCTCTTTGCTGAGAAGTTTTACTTTTTCAGATATAAATTCTGATAAGTTGTCCATTGTTTCAATGGTTTCGCTTATGTTCGTACTTTCACTTCTATTCGTAAATCTTGACACAGATCTCCATGGAAACCATGAACTGTCTAAGTATTCTTTCCCTTTTTCAGTAATTGAATAGTACTTTTTATTGTCTTTTTCTTCAATCTTAACTAATTCATTTTCAGATAGATATTTAAGGATAGTATATATACTTCCTGGGGAAGGCCTCCAAAATCCAAAACTCATCTCATATATCTTATCAATCATTTGTGCTCCTGTCATCTTCTCTTTTGAAACTAGCATAAGTATCCAATATTTTATTCCAAAACCCCTACTAGAACCATGAAAAGAATGCATCAGTCTATTAATCATATTTGGATCAAATGAGAATCCAATACCCAAACTATCAAAATTATCTTCTTTCTTCATATTTACCCAATCGATATCGTATTACGATATCTGTATTTGATATAATACTTATGCATTTAAATAGTTTTCTATATGTTTTTATAACATATCAGCGATAACCAAGAAGATATTAATATTAGCAGTTACTATAATCTATGAGGTGATACGAATGGCAAATTATGACGAACAATACGAAATACAAAAAATAAATTATAAATCTTTAAATGGTTTTTCTGAAAAACAAATAAGTTTTCACCATGACGTACATTATGCAGGATACGTTAAAAAAAGAAACGAAGTTCACGCTAAATTAAAGAACGTTGACAGATCCGCAGCTAACGCAAACTATAGCGAATTTCGATCGTTAAAAAAAGAAGAGACATTTAATGCCAGTGGGCAGCTTTTACATGAACTTTATTTTGAGATGTTCGGCGGAGACGGTAAATATGATGATAACATGGAACTAATAAAGAAAATAAATGAAGATTTCGGTAGTTTTGATAACTTTAAATTAGAGATGACGGCAACTGCAAAAGCTGCGAGAGGGTGGGCCGTTTTAGCAATAGACGGTACTGATAATAAGTTAAGAGTCTTCTTAGCAGATGCCCATAATGACGGCGCCGTATGGGGGTCCATACCAATAATAGCTTTAGACGTGTACGAACATGCATTTTACGTTGACTATGGCCCAGATAAAGCAAAATACTTAGAACCATTCTTCAACAACTTAGATTGGAAAAAGCTAAATGAAAGGTTCATAAAATTCAAAGATGTATACAGCAAATAAGATTTTTATATTAGAAGGGCTTTACTGCTCTTCGATCTTTTTTATACTGTAAGAAAACCCAGAGCCGTATTTTTTTAATGTATCACGTATTTTATTAACCGCTTCCCATTTATTTAAAATAGTGTAAAAATTAATTTCTGTAATGCTACCATATTTTGAAAATTTAAAGTCAAAATAGTTTAAGTTACCAAACTTAGATATATCCTCTTTTATATCCAAAGAATTAATAAAGCTGTACAGATCTTTATTTCCGAACAAGACTACATTACAATTGAGTAAAAAAGCATCCAGCTTTTCATTTTTTATTTTCATCTTTTATCAATTTATAAACGTGTCCAACAGTATAACCGTATATGCCTAAGTTTACTTGAGACTTATCATTAAAATCAATATTAAATTTTGAATAGTCGATTTTTCCCAGCCCCTTATGAAAAATGTAGCTTAAAGTGTCCATCGGAATATCGGACATTTCCAAACAGTTAAGTTTATAGGAATATGAAAGCATCTCGGCCTTTCCATTTTTTTAATATATATGAGATTTCATTTATTACCCTGTCATATTGAGTATGAAATACTTTTTTTGCAAGCTCCTCACTAGAAATTTTACACATTTCCTCAAGAGCAGAAATTTGAAATTTCTTCCCCTTATTTTTTACATTTTTATTTTCCATATAATACTACTTTGCAGTTATAATATAAATACTTTTCTATGAATATATTAAATTTTTGCCTTTTGCTTTGTATGAAATAGTAGAATTAACTATATCATTAAAATCGCTTATTTCTATAGCTCTCCCATAAAAAGCAACTGCAATGCTGCCAATATTATTCAATGAAAAAAGATTGTAATTAGTGTAAATTTCTGGGTTGTGCCCGTTTTTAATAGTATTTTTATATATTTTTAATTTTGCCTTTCTAGGATCCATTGGTTTTAGATTATAATTAAAAATACTTGCGTAGTTAGCATTTATAGAGGTTATATAATCCTTGTTAGCTGTAAAATTAGTTTCTTCATTCATTATTTTATTCCTAATTTGTAATATTTTGTTATAGTTGTTGCCCCAGACTTTTTTAGCGATTAGGTCCTCATATTCTAGCGACAGAATAGAAGTTATATCTTTAATCTTATGTTCATCGTAGTTCTTTAATTCATCATAAGCATAACTTACCTTATTTCTTAAATTTTTAGGTATAAAATCAAAGTAATTAATATAATCTTTAAAAAATTTCAGATTTTTTTTATTTATAACGTTTTTATATATCTCTTTCTTTCCTCTAATTGCATAAAAATTCAAAAGCGCTTCACTAAATATTGGCCCAAAAGTAGACAGGATATCTGAAAGATTTTGAGCTCCACCTATTTTAATTGCATTTTCTTTATCTTCGACATCTCTTATTATCTTCATGGTTATATTAATCTAAATCCTGGGTATATGGATTTGTATTTTTCAGAATATTTATTTATACGCATTTTAACTTTAAATTCAGATAAATGTATTGCTCTACTAGCACTTTTTACCCTATGTTTATCAGAACTTAAAAAAGAATTTTTAGCATCCATGGAATTCAAATGATTTATAAAACCAACTTCTACTTCTTTTTTATTATTCCAGTATACTATTATATTGTCTAATGAGATATTGTTATGACTGAGTTTATTTGATAATATGGAATTTAAAGTTTCATTAATTTTTTCATCTATTCTTGTAAGCTCCTCTAATCTTTGTTTATAAACATCTTTTCTTATAGAATATTCATTTAGCTGTGCTTCATATTTAGATAGCCTTTTCACTCCTTTCTTGGCTATGAAATTGTTTAATCCATTCCTGTCTATTATGTCTTGTAAAGATCTAACTCTACTAAGTTTCTCTGCGATAAGTTTCTCATCCCAATCATTGTAACTTTTCAAATATTCTCTCAAGGTCATTTCTTTTGGTATGTAATCTCTTTTTATAGTTCCATCAAAGTCTTTATACACATAACCCTTTCTGTTATTAGAATCGTCGATTATCAAAGAAACAGGCTTATTAAAATTATCTGGTCTAAGATTATATAAATCTGATAAAGTTTTGTACTGCCTTGAAAAATAATCGTCGAAAAATCCTGTGTAGTATAAATTATTAAATCCATTATATTCACTGCCTTTGGTCTTTGGGTACTTATCCTTAAAATGTCTTTCTACGATTTTCAAACCAGTACCATCAAAATAATCTGAACTTTTCACAAAATCATATTTTATTGCAGGATTTCCATCCTTATCCTTTTTGTAAGGCA
>CAZXLU010000004.1:40815-41950 GCA_964641875.1 Candidatus Woesearchaeota archaeon
CTATTCACACTTAAAATCCCGCTTATACTGCGCTAGCTTAAATCCTGTTGCAATTAATAATTTACTAAGAGTTTTTTTATTCAATACCTTTAATAAATTGTAGTTAAGGTTTATTTTGCATTTATTATTTGAACCTCTGTTTATATATGCAACAGGTTTTACTGAATTATTTATTTTTACACCGAAGTATACTGGATGGGTATCTGAAGGCCTTGTACTGTATACTCCTTTCATATAAAACAGTTGAAAGGAATCGTTCATATCAATGAATTTATAGTTTTTCTCTTCCTTAAACAGATAATCTTTTGAACTTGGGGGGAACAGGCCCTCTTTAATAAATAAATCTAATTCATTTAATTTCGAATCAATAAAGTAATTTCCCAATCCTTCATAAAAAACAAGTAGATCCTTAGCAGGTTTAGCTTTGATATCTGTTAATAAACTATCCAGTTCTTTGTGGTTTTTTACCATTTTTATTATTTGATAGTATATATTATAAATACTTATTTATTTTTAGATTTTTGTTTTTAATTAAATTTGTACTTTTTAGATATAATTGAAGCCAGCGAAAAAAAGAATATTGAAGTCCCTATGGCGTATATTAATATGGCTATTAAATCCGAATTATTTGTTGTGTTAAAAATCTGCAATAAAAACCCGATTAAAAATATAAAATTCATGGAAAGAAAAAATATGAAGTATATATAAGCATTTTTGCTTAAACGGATAAGCTGTACACCTTTTTGTGAATTGGAATAAAAAATTTTTATGAAACGAACTATCGATACGAGTATGATTACACCAACTACAGCTATTACCGCCGCTTCATAAAGAGATTCTGTCATATAAACCTCATAAATACTTTAGACCAACTTGTAATTACATAGCTTACCATTAGATAAGAAACGCCGCCTAATAACTCTGCTACACTTTTAATTAGATTATTACTTGACACTACTCCAAAAGAATAAACTATGAAAACAACTATAAATAATAATGCTGAAGAGATAAGAATAGAAAAATTCTTACTTGAGCCTTTTGAATCTACGGCCCAGGCAACTAATGGAGAGTTATCAGCCTTTCTCCTTATAAATATGTAAATATCAATTGCACTTAAAATAGAAATAAATATTCC
>CAZXLU010000005.1:0-37313 GCA_964641875.1 Candidatus Woesearchaeota archaeon
AATAAAAATGAAAAATTATTTTATTTTAGTGTTATTTATGTTGCTTGTATTTGTTGGCATTAGGGGTATTACTGCAACAGCAGAGAACCATACCTTCAAAGTAGTTACTGGTCATAGTATAACTTCTAATGGTGTTATATCAAATAAAGAAATGTATAATTTAGCTGTAAAAAATGGAAAAATTATGTGTAGACAATTCGGAAAAGTTTGGTGTGATAAAAATTATGCAAAAGGTATTGCAGAAGCAAAAAAAGAGTTTTTAGATAACCAATAAAAAATTTTCTTCTAGTATTTTTTTATTCTCTCCTTCCCATTTACACACTATATTCACCTTGTAGAGATATTTAATATACAAAAATTCTGTAGGGGAATATGCCTATGAAAAATACATTTGAAAAACAAGACGTTTATGAAGTGCTGACGAACCGCATTATAGAAGCTTTGGAAAGTGGTACACGTCCTTGGGTTCGTCCATGGGACAGTTCTCTTGGCGACGGACTTCCTATCAATGCGGTAACAGGAAAGCCTTACAGCGGGGTAAATATGCTTTCTGGTATGTACGAAATGTTTAAAGCTAAAAGTGAAGACCCACGTTTTTGCACATTTTCCCAGGCGAAAGCAAATGGCTGGCATATAAAGCCTGGCAGTAAGGGTATTCCCATGGTGAAGTGGGTAGACGCCCGAGAAAGCAACAAAAAGAAGGACGAAAGCAAAGGCGACGACGAAGGTATAGAAAAAGAAAATTTAAAAGAAGACAAACCTTATTTTTTTCCATGTAAGTTTACTGTGTTTCATGCGTCATGTATTGACGGCATTCCACCACTAGAGAAGAAAGAAGTTGTAGAGAAGGAACCAGGAGTACTAGAAAAAGAAATTGACAGTTTAGTAAAAGCAGTTGGTGTAAAACGACACGTTGACAATAAGGCTTACTACATAATGTCGGAAGACAGCATCGGCATACCTCCTATTGCTGCTTTTAAAAGCGAAGGACATTATGTGTCTACACTCTCTCACGAACTTTGCCATGCAACGGGACACCCAGACAGGCTTAAAAGAGATATGCGCGGGGGCTTTGGAAGCCATTTGTATGCACAAGAAGAATTGCGAGCAGAACTAGGTAGCGTATTTTTAGCAGCAAAAAATGGCTGGTCTCTTTCTGCCGAAATTTTCGACAACAACGCTGCTTATGTAGAAAGTTGGATAAAAGCTTTAAAAAATGACAAGAAAGAAATTTTTAAGGCATCTTCTGACTCACAAAAAATTGTTGCGTTTATTTCAGAGAAAAAAGAAATTAGTTTAAAAAAAGAAGAGAATATTTCAGTAATGAATACAACACAATATATAACACAAAAAGAAAAAGCTATTAATTTTTAATATTAAAAATATAATGAATTACATGAAAAATATTACAATTATCTTTTTTACGTTTATTTTAATATTTTCGTATTCAATACGTAATGCTTCTGCATGTATTTTTGTTCCATGTCCAAACCAAGCCACAGCACCCACTCAATATACGTCTTTAGCAAACCAAATTGCGGAAAAAGTTGAAGTTATTGCTATTCGTCTTGCACAAGTACAGCAAGCAATGCAATATGCTATTGAATTTTATAATTATTTAAAAAGTCTTGAATACATGACGTTCAATGGCAATTTTATGAACGACATTTCCGAAGTGACAAGTGTAGCAAGTGGCCTTACAAGTATGTACTCGCAAGGCGAAAGCATGATAGGCCAAATTGGGTTGCAAAACGGGCTCATGTCGCAACAGACGGCTTCTGAGTGGTTTCAAAGTGCATCAGATACGTCTGAATTAGCAGCTTCAGGAGCTATGCTTGGTGGTGCTGCACAACAGCTTGGCATGCTTGGTAGTTTAAACGGCGGTAGTGGTTTTTTAACATTTGCTAACGGTGCTTCAATGGTAACAAGTGCAACGCTTCTAGGTGCTCAAAGTATTCTTTCTTATGCTAATTATCAACAACAAAAAGAATTAGTTCAGAAACAACAAGCTATTCTAGAAAAAGAAAAAAAGAATTCGCAATATGGCTGGGCTACGAGAAGCAATAGTATGTGGGTTCCTTGTAGAACTCTTGGTAGCGGTGTCGGACTGGCTTTTGTACGTCCTATAGATGCTTCACAGTGTGCAACATTGTCTGTTGCAGTTAAAGGTATTCCACCGCCAACACCACTACAACAGCAGCTTGCACAGCAACGATATCAACAAGCTATTCAAGCAAAAGCGTCAAACCCACTTTCATCAATACAAGTACCGTCTCCACCTCCTCCACCTACTGGAATTCCTGGTTCTCCGGCGTCAGGTTCTCCACCTATTGTGACACAAACACCTTAATGAAAATATTAACTTGAATAAAAAAATTCTTATTTTTTTTACTTTTTATATATTAATTTTTAATATTAAAATAGTTTACGCCGGAGTTGCGTCAACTCCACCGCAGTATAATGCATCACAATGTTCACAATTTTTATCGCAACTTCAGAATACATTGCAAGGACAACCTCAGAGTTTCATAACACAACAATACAACTTAGCTTTTCCTTCATGTAACAATACAACAACACAAAAAAGCCAAGGCCAGCAAAACTTTGCCGACCTCACTATAAATATGGTGAAAAATGTAGAAAATTCAGTTCAAGGAGTAGCTTTAAAAATAGGACAAGTTCTAATGCTTGTCTTCTTGTCAGTTTCTGGTATTAAAATTATGGCTAGTGATGGTCTTAAATTAGCGGAAATTGTTAAAGTTTTAGCAACATATGGTGTCTTAGCTGGTTTAATTATTGACGGTTCAACAATTTTACAAAGTATTTTTAATGAAGGAATAAGAATAGGACAACAGATAAGTACATCTTCAATAGCAAATATTAAAGCATCCATTATGCAAGCTGGGCCTATCCAAGGGGTTCCCCCAGCACTCATTATCCAAAGTATTCCTGGCAATGTTGGAACAGACGTTGGAAGTGTTGCAGATAACGCATGGTCTTCCTTTACCAATGTTATTGCTAATATCTACCGAAGCATGTCTCCTGTAGGTAGTGGGGCCACTATAGCCGGGCTTATCGCTGTGGTTATGTCCTTACCGTCGCTTGTCATGGGTGTTATTCTTGTACTTGCTTTAATGATAGTATCTCTTCTTATTATTTTAGAAACTATTTTTATTCATATAGATAACGACGTACTTATTGCATTTTCACCGCTAGTTTTTGCATTGGCTATTGCTGAACCTTATAGGAGTCTTGTATCTAACCTTATTTCTTCTGTATTAAAACTTGCATTAAAGAATGCAGTGTTATATGTAATGTTAGGTCTATACTATGTGTTACTTGGTGTTTTATCTACTGTAATTATTTCAGATAACCCGTCTCAAATGCTGTCACTTGCTCTATTTCTTTTAGTATATGGTTTTTTAGTGTGGCATGTACCAAATGTTGTTGATGGCCTTTTTCCGGGGTCTCCACCTTCTGGAGCCAAAGCATTTGGTATGGCTGCTATTGCGTTAGGAACAGAAATGGCAATGGGAGCAGCAACAGGTGGGGCAGGAAACCTTCTAGGGGCTAGTGGTGGTCTTAGGAAAGGTCTTACCGGAGCAATGAAAGGTGGGTTACAACCTATTGCCAAAAAAGCTAGTTTACCTAAAAAAAATAGCAATAATAATGATAAACATAGTGCTGAAATAGCTAAAAACAGTGTTATGTCTTCTAGTGATAAGACTGACAATATTCCAGGACCCTCAAAAGCTAATTCTTTGTCAAAAGTTGAAATGAGTAGTAGTAAACCGAAAGAAGTTATTTCTCCACCACCAACGCAATTTTCTCCTTCTTCTACTTCGTCTCCATCTTCATTTACTTCACAAAATTCTCAACCACAACCATCTTCTACTCTCTCTTCTTCTCAACAACCTTCCAATAATAAAACTGATAAGTAACTATATTTTCTTTTTCTAATAATTTCTAAAAAATTTTTTAACAAAAAATAACTATATTTTAATGTCACACTTATGCCCTTTTTTCTTAAATTTTAAAAAAGAGAGATATTTTTATGTCGTCAAAAGACAGCACTTCTATATTTATAAAAGGAAAAGAAGCATGGGACACTTTATATGGTGGACCGCTGTCTATGTCGCATTTTTGGAGAAATTTAGCTCTTCTATCTGTTTCCGTGAACCTTGTCTTATCTTGTGGTTTTATTTGGGAAACACGTCAAAGCCGCATTGTTCCTTATGTTGTGGAAGTTAACAAATTGGGCCAAAGCGTCCCTATTCGTCCCGCCACCCGCGTCATGGGCATTAACAGCACAATAAAAATTTACACCGTCTCTCACTTTCTCACCTCCATTCGCAGCATGTCCATTGATAGCGTTGCCGAACGGACAAAGTTAGAAAAAGCCTACACCCACCTGGCCAGGGGCACTCAAGCCTACAAAGTGGTGTCCGACTTCCTTCAAGCCAGGGAGACAGACAAAAGTTTTAAGGACGTCGCTATTACCGTCCATATCAAAGACGCCATTCCACAAGATAAAGACACGATAATTGTGCATTGGTCGGAGAAATATTGGCTGCCAGACGGCAGAAGTATGCTTGGTGGAAGTTATGAAGCTTATGTTACAACGGTTATTAAACCACCATTAAAAGCAGACACACCAGAATTTCAAGAAAACCCGCTAGGTATCTATATTACACGAATTTCATGGAGTGAAGTTAAGTAATGTTAATGCGCGTCTTTTTGTCTCTCATGTATTTTATTCTTATTTTTTTACCGTCATTTTCTTATGCAGATAGTTATAAAACTTCTGGTTCTATACAAGCTAACAAATATAGCTATCAAGCGTCAGGAGTTGCAAGAGTAATACTTCGTCCAACACGCACTCTTGTACCATTTGGAGAAGGTATTCCTACTTTTTATTGTGCTCCACTTCTTGTGTGTAGTATTTCACTTCTTCCTGGCGATACTCCTGAAAGTGTGTTAATAGGAGACAAACTGGACTGGTCCGCTTCATGGAGCCGTGGAACAAAAAATGGGCAATTCTTTTATCGTTTTGCATTTAAACCTAATGCTCAAGATATTATTACTAACATTATTATTCAGACAACAGGCGAAAGAAGTTATGTCTTTAATGTAAAAAGCGTCCAACCCGAAAAACTGCGCGTGCCTTTGTATGCCTTCTACAACCCTGGCAACTGGAATACCCCATTAAACTTTCCCATTGTCCCTTCTCCTGCCGAAATAGCCCAGGCGAAGAGTTCCACTGTAGAAGCCCTGAAAGAACAGAATGCTGAATTAAAAAAGAAACTGCACACGCACGGGCTTGCCGTGAACCCGCTTAATTTGGAATATCGCTACAAAATTATTGGAAATGCCCCGTGGAAGCCGTCTGCCGTTTATGACGACAAAACCCGCGTCTTTATCCAATTTCCCCCTTCTGCTGATAGCCATTTTCACCCCGTCTTTTACCTACAAAACCGCAGTGGTCAGTTATTAACAGACAGTTTTACCCGCGTGTCTGACAACCTTATTATCGTTCCCCACCTTTTTAGACGGGGCGCTTTGGTATATGGCAACCCGAAACAGCACCAAAGAATTATCAAACTTAGAAGAATGTCAGCAGAAGATACTAAAGAAAATAAGCCATGGTATTCATTTTTTTAAAGGAGTTTATTTTTTATGAGTGATAACGCAATTGTCCCTTTAAAAATATATAAAAAAGAAAAAGAAAAAAAATACTCTATTAAAGAGACACTTACTTTTTCACTATTATCATTTATATTAGGTTGTCTTTTAACTAGTTTAGTGTTAGTTATTGTTTTCTCTTACTTATATGTAAAACTTGACACTGTATCTATTACATCTTTTGCTCAACATATTATTCAAGATAAACAACAAGCTTATTACACACAAACACAAAAAACACAAAAACAGACGCAACAAGTATATACACAACAAGTGCAAAAAATACCAGAAGAATATATTCAACACACAGAAGTACCTTCTCATACAAATATAGAAGTTTATAACACAGATACAACTCCAATTATAGATAACCCAATATTTCCACCTATTCCAGAAGCACCGAAAAAAGAAAAAAGTATACATAGAGTAAAAAATGTATCTCCACCACCTACTTCTTTTCAGTATATAGCACCAAATTATAATACTCCATCAGACGTTCACTTAGGAGTTGAATAATAATGTCTAAAAATGAAAAAGAAGAAGAATTTTCAGGTGTTACATCCCCTGCTCAACCAACAGCTTCTGGTTATTCAAAACGTTTTCTTGGCATTGTACTTTTTGTTGTACTTATTCTCATTATCTTTATTGCGTGGACACTTAAGCGGGACGCAGACAGAAGTGCAGCATTAAAAGCAGGGAAAGCTGAAGGTAAAGGGACACAAGCTACACAGCTTATAGGTGGCATTCTTGGAGTAAATAAAACACAAACGCCAGGAGCATTAAGACAAGAAGAAAACTTATCAACACCTACTTTTATTAAAAATATGTCAACACAACAACATATTTTTGTTGACAGTAATGCAACAAGTACCAATAAAAAAGTTGATAAAGAATTACAAAAAAGAATGTCTGCTCCACTTATTGCCGATATTCAGGGAAATTGTAACCCCATGCGCGGGGAAGATAGCTGCCTACCCCATTCCAAACATAAAAAGAAGAAAAAAGACAATATGGACACTATTTTTAAAAAAAGCATGGAAAAATTTACAGCACAGGAAACAGCCCCGCCACCCGCTATGCCCACGCTTTCAGATATCACAAAAACGGTTCACTCAGCTATGGCCGACTCCCCGCAAATGCAGCAAGCGTCGGCCAGCCCCGTTGGATATGGTGGCATGGGATATGGGGGAATAGGGGGTATGGGAATGGCTATGCCGCTAATGGGTCCGACAACCCCACCACCAGCTAAGACAGAAGCGGCACAGGCGAAGTGGCAGAAAGAAAACCACGATACACAGGCTTTTATGGAAGTAAAAGAGAAAAAACCCCATACAGAATATTGGCTTCGTGCCGGGCATGCCGTTCCTGCCGTCCTTACAACAGAAATAAATACCGACGCTCCTGGTATGGCTAAGGCCCGCGTTTCTCATGACATTTACAACGACGCCCCTAGCCATGAAAACGAAATTCTCATTCCGCAAGGCAGTTATCTCATTGGAAAGTATTCAAACTCTGTGGCTGTAGGTCAGACGCGGGTACAAATTGTGTGGACAGAAGTGCAATTGCCCACTGGTGAAGTTTTTAACATTAACGGTGAAGGACATTCTTTAACTGGTGCGTCAGGTTTTCACGATAAAGTAAATAACCATTATTTAAGAATGTTTGAAGGTGTTGCCCTTATGTCACTTTTTGACGCCGGGCCTATGTTAGCAACTCCTGGTAATAATACGTCGCAAATGTCTGGTGGGGCAGTGGCCAGTACTTTGGGAGAAAGCGTCGGCATGAATGCTTCTTCTTTAGGTATGGAATTTACTAGCAATATGTTAAACATGCAGCCAACTCTAAAAATACGACAAGGTTATGCTTTTACTATATTTATACCAAGTACATTAGTATTTCCAAAATATTATTCATATATTGGAGAGAATAAGTAATGAAATACTTTGAAAAAGAAAAATTTATTGTTGTTATTGCAATAGTAATACTTATTTTTACACGCGCATGCACACCTATTCCATCTTTTGCTGTTAGTACTCCTGCAACACAGCAAGAAGGTCAAATTGGACAGAATATGACAAATTGTATTGAAAACCCGGCTCCTTGTCTTAATATTCCCCGTCTTGTCGCTGCTTGGCGTCAGGGTATGAGTATGGTTTCAACAACAACTACTCATTGGTTGTCAATTTTAGAGCAACTTATATCTGCGTACCCAATACCTACATCAAAAAATACACCATTTAATAACCCATTATACAACTCTCCAAATAGTGTAATTGAAGTTGTACCACAAAAAAATAATTAATTAACAGGAGAAAATAAAATGTTATTAAAAATACTTCGAAAAATTAAAGCGTATAAACGCTTACAACGAATGAAATTAAAAAAGATAAAACAAAACGGGTTTGCTACTCTTGAAGTTATTGTAGCTATTGCTGTTGTTGCTATTATCACGTTTGCAATGGCAACAGAACTACACGGTTTCTTGAATGGTGGTAAAGCTGCTGCATTAAAGCAACAAATTTTTTCTTTAATGAATGTTGCTCACAGCTATGAGTCTACTACAGCTGGTCAGTTAGGTGGAGACTACAATGGTCTAACTGCTTATACGTCAACTGGATATATTGCCGGAAGTACTTCACTTTTACCAGAAAGTTATACATCAAATGGCTTACCTAACCCTTTTGGTGGCTATGGAATATTAGAAACCACTCCTGGAAACCCTTACACTTACACTATTATTGAACCTGGTATTCCCACTGATGTTTGTGAGCAAACAGCTACAGCCTTTTCTTATCATGCGCAAGCTACATGTAGTGGAAATACATTTACGTTAGTTGCTCAATAATGTCAATTTTACAAGCTGCCGTGGGGCTTTTTATATCTATTCTTGTAGCTTTTGCAGGTATTACCGGGGCAAAGGCTATGTTACATGCTGGCCATGTTACATCTTTAGAAAGTTTTATTGGTAATGTGTCAGTTTCTGCTAACGAATTTGGTAACGTTAATGAAAGTTATGTGGGGCTTAGTTGTACGTCACTGTCGTCTGCTAATTTATCCCCTTCTCCATGTAATTCTAGTAATTCATTCACAACTCCATTCAACACGTCTATCTTTGTTTCCCCGTCTTCAACTAACGCAGGATACATAATAACAATTCAAGACAATGGCAGTTTTACAGTAGGAGACTTCAATAATATTTGCCAAAGTTTGTCGTCTACCGCAACAACATGTACACCATCATATCCGTCACTCACAATTCACTATGGAAATTAATTAAAGGAAAAAATTATGGACATAAGTTACCTAGAAGACATTATTAACAAATATCCAACAGTTACAGATATTCATACATCTGGTGATATTACGGCTATTCAAACGAATACAGGCTTACAAATTCTCGGTCCTGGAAAGATACCAAATGGTTTTGCAAAACAAATTTTTTTAGCAAAAGGTATTGATAGTAGTCTCAATATTATAAATAGGCGCTGTCGTCTACATATATCACGGCTTGGACAAGACGACATGTTTGACATTGACGTTCGTGTACAACCGCAACAAATGTACACACTAGACCAGTGCGAAGTAACAGACGACATAAAAGCACTAACAAAAGTACAAGCTGGGCTTATTGTTGTGGCTGGTCACACTGGAAGCAGAAAAACAACACTTCTTAATGCAATGATAGACGAAATAAACAATAAAAGAGACGGTGTTATCGTTACTGTAGAAGACCCTGTTGAAGTTGTCCATTCTTCAAAGAAATGCATTGTTAGACAAAAGGAAGTATCGGAGAAGCTTTCATGGCTTGAAGCTTTACGTGACATTTATCGTGAAAACCCTGACGTTGTTGTTATAAGTGAAACCCGCGACTTCGACGCTATTACTGCATCCTTAGACTTCGCATTATCAGGAAAACTTGTATTTACTACTATTCATGCTTCTTCTGTTGAAGATAGTATACGTCAATTTTTATCACGTTCTCCTGCTGACAAATTGAAAACAGTGGCTAACAACCTAGCAGACGTACTTATTGCGTCTATTGTCCATAGGGTAACACTTACAAGGCAATTTCAACGTGAATATATGATATTTGACACTGCTGATAGGCAATATATTCGTGAATATAACCGTCTTCCTGAACTTCCTGCCGCACTTCGTGACAAAGCTAGACAGAATAAACCAGGTTATCGAGTATTTCCTTCTTAAATAAAAGGAGTTTTTTGTGTCAGTTGTAAAAATACAAAATGAAGAATACATAATTTCATTACCTGACAAATATACCAACGTTGAACTAATTCTTTCGCCTGAAAACGTCTATCTTTCTTCAATTGAAGCAGATATCACCCAGGCGTCTTCTCCTACCCCACTTATTTTTCTTCCAAAGAAAAATAAGAAACAGTTAGAAAGTTGGTATTTTCAGGACGACGGTTTACGCTTATCTGATACTGTACCATTTATACGTCTTCTTCCTTTATTTACAACTAAAATTATTCCTAAAGACGAAAAGACAGTAAATATTTACCCTATTCCAGTGTCTATGAATGGAAGTAATGCAACGGCTGGTTATCTTTGTATTATTTGTACTTTTGATAAAATTTCATATCAATTTGTACTTTCTTATTCTCATGAAGACATTGACACTGTAGCACAACAACTTCGTGCTGCTCATGCACCTACTACTACTAAAGTTATTTTCATTCGTGACACTAGAAATACAAGTATAGTTCCATTTGATAGAGAAAATACTGATATTTTTGAAAATGATATATTATTGTCAGCTTTACAAGAAGCAAAGACACTAAAAAGTTTTATTAAGACAAAAGAAGCAGTTTACATAGAAAGTAAGACAATAAAAAAACTTTCAAGTATTTTTGTTGTTATACTTTTTTCTATTATTCCAATTTACACATATATTTCAAAACAAGAAGAAAAAATACAACAACAAAAAATAAAGGCTTTACAAACAATGTCGGCCTTAAATTCACAAATTGTATCAACTAAGACAGAAGAAGCGGAGATACAAGCATTAGAAACTGGTATTAAAAGACAACCAGATATGCAACAAGCTATGAAAATTATATATGCGGCAACACAATTACTTAACGATAGGGTTATTGTTGCCTATGAAACAAAGAATGGTATTTCTTTTATCTTATCGGGGAAAGCAATATACAAAGGAAGTGACGCTCGTATTTATATAACAAAAGAAATACAGGATGCTGGTATTCACTTAAATTCTACACCTATTGTCCTTCCACTTCCTTCTCTTATTCCGCATATTGTCTTATCTGGTAATATTCCAATTTCAAATTAAAAAAATTTTTTAACTATATTAGTTGTATTACTAATATTTAAAAAATATTACAGGAGTTTTGTGTCTATTGAAACTTATAAAAATTAAAAGAATACATTCATACAAAAAAGAAGGCCCGTCTCTTCTTAATATTTTAAAAATAAAAATTAAGGGAAAAATTGAAGAAAACCCTGCTAAAGCAGCCCTTTCTTTAGGTATTCTTCTTATATTTTCTTTTATAGTTATTCTTGGAATTAAGGCATTATATTTACACATTAAAAATATCGAAGTTAAACGTGAATTACAACAAACTATAAAATATTCTGTCATTAACACAGAAAAAGAAACAGTAATTACTAGAAAGAAAATACATTCAATTTCTACAAATGTTGAAAACTTTTATATTGACATGGCAAAGCTATCTGACTATGTACCAATGTCTATTTCTGGAAGTAAGCCTATATCTTCTTTTGGAGAAGCAGGCATTAGAATTAAAGGTAATATATTTTACGAAAAACTTACAGTACGTATAAAGAAAGCGTTTTCAACTTCTATGCTTTTTTTACCTTTAGTACAACAGGCAACTAAAGATAATTATGGAGTTATAACTTCTGTTATGTATGGTCGTGGTGGAAATAAACAAAATGCAACACCACAACTTTCAATAAATGTAACTTTGTATGGTGGGCCTTCTCATTCTAGAAATAAAACAGAGACACAAATTATTAAAAATAGGGGTTTTAATAACTATGTCAAAATTATTAAGTAAAAAATTAATTATTTATATACCAAATATTACATTACTATTTTTTATACCATTTTCTTATGCATCACCACCACCACCTTTTCTTATTTTACCTACTTCTTCTCAAAGTATTCCTACAAAAAATTCTGCAACAAATGGCCTACCTGACAATAATAATAATGACACGACAAATTTAAATACATTGTCTTCAACTGCATCGGTATCTGTATTTTCTACTAATGACGAAAACGAAAAATTTATGAAAATGTTATTAGAACTTCGTAGAAAGATAATTTTTGGAATAATGGAAAGTAAATTGTCAGCACTTTCAAAGAATATTAATGGTAATTTTCCTATATTGCCTAAAGGTGTTTCTTTACCAGAATTACCTAACAGTAACGGAAATATTTTAGCTAAAAAACCTGCAGAAAAACCTTTTCCTATTAAACTTCTTACTATTCTTGGAGATAAAATTCTTATTGAAGCAGAAGGAGAAAGAGCATGGGTAACATTAGGTAGTTCAGTAGATAAAGGAAAATATACAGTAAAAGCAATTTCTGACAAAACTGCAACTCTTTCAGATATTCATGGAAAACTTTTTGTATTAGATAAAGCACCAACAGTTATTCCTAGACCACAAATTACTGTGCAAAGTGTGGATATGTCAGGGAAGACGGCGAATGTTATTTACAACAACAATTCTTACACTGTGTCTCTCAATTCTCCAATAGGAGATAGTTTAACTGTTACCGCATTATCTTCAACACAATTCTCCGTAACAGACGCTCATGGTCGTGTATTTACCTATCCTGTGCCAGTTACTGAAAACAAGCCGTCCATGGGATATATGCCGCCTCCTATGCCACCACAGCCAATGCAAATGCAGCAACAAAATAATAGCAACCCACTTGACGAGAATTTTTAAGGAGATATTGTGAATAAAGTTAAAGGTATTATTTATATTACTATTACTATTTCTATTGCAGCTTGTAGTAGTATTCCACACACTACCAAAGTAACTAAACAAGTATCACCACGTCCGCCAATATTTCATAAATATGGTACACCAGCATCTTTAAAGCCTTTTCTACCATTAACAGGTGAAGGAGAAGATAGAAGTATAGTACTTGAAGCTCATTATCCTTGGTTGAAAAAAATAGAAAATGGATACAATGCTCAAAACATAACATTACAAGATGCAATAGCTGGTCTTATTCCTGCTGGCATTCCTATTCATTATGGCGACGTTGACGCACAGAAAGTTATCAGCTTCGACTTCTCTCCCACTAACGTCTATGAACTTCTATCACAAATTACCCGTCTTGCACATACAAACTTTGATATTCATAGAGACTACGTGTATATCGGTACACGTGAAGTTTATCGCACCACAATACCCGCTCCCGACGTAATGAACCAATATACAGGTATGAATGGAAACATGTTGTCTGCTATGGGCAGCAGCGGCATGGGTGGTATGTCTGGTGGAATGGGTGGTATGGGAATGGGTATGGGTATGGGCATGGGGGGCTATGGCGGTGGTATGGGAATGGGTGGAATGGGGATGGGTGGCATGGGTGGTGGTATGGGTATGGGCTCATCTAGTTCTTCTGCCGGGCTTCTAATGGTCACTTCATCGTCAGGTATGCAAACTTTTTGGCAAGACGTTACAAATGTGCTGAACGGCCTGACGTCTGGAAACTGCTCTTCCCCACTTGCCACTGCCCCGTCGCAAATGTCTATGTCTAACACTGGTACAAGCATTGGTACGCCTGGTATTGGTGGGCCAGGGGGAGCTGGTGGATATCCCCAGCAACCATATAATGCCCCAACCACACAAGGCTTCTCGGCCCTTGGCCCAGGAAGCCCTGGAAATGGCTTCTCCGGCGCGGCTGGCCAGGCTGCAGGGGCGGCCCAGGGTGTACCAGGACGGGGTGGCCCGTCTTACGATATTTCTGCTTGCGGACGCATTCGTATTTCCCCTGATAGCGGCCTTGGCTATGTTTATGTTGAAGATAAGGTTGAAAACGTCTTCTATATTCGAGAATTTGTTGAAAGGCTAAAAAGACAGCTTAACCGAAAGGTATATCTAAAAATTGACGTGTTAGAAGTAGACCTTACTAAGCAAAACCAATATGGAATGAATTGGAGTGTCTTATTTAGCAAAGTAGCACACCTGGCAGGTGGTGCTTTTTCTTTATCAGGTGGTGCTCCTAGTGGTGCTTTAGCTGGTTTATCTTCTTCTAGCAACAGTAATTACAGTTTAGGTGTCGTTAGTGGTACGTCCAATAGCGCCATTTTACAAGCATTGGAAAGTGTCACTAATGTGCATGTTGATAGTCAGCCACGCATTTTGGCACAGAGTGGACCTGCTGTAACTATTAATGCTGTTAAGAATGAACCTTATGTAGCAGGAGAAATGCCATTTGTTTATGGTGGTTTATCTTCTGCGTCGGAGACAATTCCTGAAATGGCGTTTGTTCCAGTTGGGGTTTCTTTAGTTGTTACACCCCAACTTCACGAAAACGAAAATATGTTATCTCTTTATGTTGCACCGACACTCAACATTCTGGAAGGTTTTGACACTTTTAATGTTAAAAATGTCGGTACTTTTCAACAGCCCATTGTCAGCAGCCGAAGCCTTTCTTCGCAATTTTCTGTAATGGGTGGAGACACCATTATTTTTGGTGGTCTCATAGACACCAAAATAAACAAACAACAATGGAGTGTTCCAGTATTAGGAAAAATACTTCCTTCTTTATTCTCAGGATATAACAATAAAAAGAGTGTTACACAGCTTGTTTTCCTTGTTACGCCTGTTATTGTCAATTCTAATAACGGCAATAAACTAAACAAACTTGAACCTTCGTCTGCCGCTGCTTCTTCTAGCCGCACTGACAACACTTTCGAACGTCTTACCCCACAACCCAACAACCATAATATTCCTAAACTGTAAACTTAAACTACTAGATAAGTTGTCTATATCCATATTTTTTATGGAGAAAAATATTTATGCCAAAAATGGAATGGGATATAGAAGAAGAAAATGAAAAAAATATTTATATACCTCCAAAAAGTATTCAGTCTTCTTTCTTACCCCAAAATAATACACAGAATACATTAGAAAAACCGCTTAATTTACCCGAGACACCTAAAGATATACAAAGTGTAAATAACACCCCTTTAAACCCCATTTCTGTGCAAATTATAACTAATAAGACGTCTACTATTAATATTCGTCGGGGCAACTTCCTAGAATTCCTCGTTAGTTCAAATTATATATCAGAAATATATGAAGAAATTATTTTAGTAGAAGCGCATGCTTCATCTTTACCAGTTGAAACAGTTATATCATTAAGACAGTATATTTCTCCTGAAAACCTTTTAAAGGCATTATCAGAATATTACAAAATACCTATCTACACAAAAGATAAAAAGATAGAAGAAGACATACTTATAAAAAATATGTCAATATTTACACAATATTCAATATTACCGTTAGAAGATAATTTTTTTGTTATTTCTGACCCACTTTTTATCAAGAAATATGAAAGTATAATTTCAACTATTTCACGTACACCAAAATTTTTATTGTTATATAAAAAGACCATAAAAAAAATAATTCAAGAAACATTAATAAAAAAGAGAATTACACCGTCTGAGTTAAATAGACAAATTATCAAACTTTATAATGAAGAAAAATATTCTGACGGTATTTTATTTCTTATTGAATATATGTATTCATTGAATGCTTCTGATATACATTTTGAATGTGCTGAAAAAGCTGGGCTTATTCGTGCGCGTATTAACGGTGTATTAGAAAGTATTACAAGTGTTGGGAGAGACGTATACGACAGGTTAGTACGTGCTATTCACTCTCTTTCCGGTGGTAATACACCAGCAGAAAGCGACGCTGGAGACGGTTCATTTGCTGTATCGAATTTACCGCTTGTTATACGTACAAGTCTTTTTCCAAGCCTTTACAAAACACATAACTGTGTTTTACGTCTTTTACCGACAGAAAGCGAAGTACCGACATATGAAGACCTTGGCTACAGTGAAGAAATTTGGAATGTTATGTTATCAACTGTTAGAAATGCAAGTTCTGGCCTTATTCTTTTTGTTGGTCCAACAGGAAGTGGTAAAAGTACCAGTCTTTTTACACTTGTAAATGCCTTAGATACCAGAAAAAAGAAGTTAATAGAAGTAGCAAACCCTGTGGAATACAGACACCTGGTGGGAATTCAAGCCAATTTAACAGAAACGGAGAATATTACCTTTAATTATGCCAGGGCCTTGCGTGCAGCCCTTAGACATGACGTCGATATTTTACTAGTTGGTGAAATTAGAGACAAAGAAAGTGCTGAAATAGCTTTACATGCTGCTCGTACTGGACACCTTGTATTGTCCACAATTCACGCCGACAGTGCTTTTGAAGCTTTTGATAGGTTAACAGATAGTGGTTGTGACACTAGAAATGTATTACAAGCTACAAAGCTTATTGTTTCGCAAAGGTTAGTTAGAAAACTATGCAAGCATTGTCTCGGTAAAGGGTGTCCTTCCTGTTTTAACGGCTTTACAGGTCGTATTGCTTTACCTGAAATACTTGTAGTTACACAAGCTTTAAAAGAAGCATTGCGCGGAAACCTTCCACCAACAGTAGGAGAACGTGAAGCTTTAGCAAAAAGTTATTGTCCACACTATATTCCATTAAAACATATTGCAGAACAAGCTGTTAATTCACAACTTACAACTCGTGAAGAAATTCTTCGTGTAATTGGAGAATAAATGATATTTGTGTATAATTATGAAACAATTAATGGGAATTATGGTAGTGTTACAGGAGAAGGAAAAGCTGAAGCTATCAATATTCTCTTGTCTTCAAATAGACGTCCGAAAGCCTTAAAACTCAACATAAAGAAAAGTTTATCTGCAAATTTTGGAAAAAATAGGCTTGAAATGTCAGATAAAGAAGCCGTGCAGTTTTCAAAAAATATTTCAATGTTTCTTAATGTGTTGCAAGATAGACCTACAGCCGTAAAAATGGCCTTAGATACACTAGGAAACAAAGATAAAATATTTCCACGCCTTTCTGCTTACAACGCTGCACTAAAAAATGGTATGTCACAAGCCGAAAGTATCCGCGCTATAGGCTTTCCTGGCCGATATTTTAATGTTGTGTCGTTGGGTGAAGAAAGCCAACAACTTGCAAATTCTTTCGACAGAATTCGTCTAAATATTGAAGAACGTCTTCTTCTCAAAAAAGAGATAAGAAAAGCACTTATTGGGCCTACTATTACTTTTCTTCTTATTATTTCAGTATTTATTTTTATCTTATTATTTGTATTTCCAAAAATGTTGTCATTATTTGGTCAAATTGGTGGAACAGCCAACACAGACAGTACCTTTCTTACTTTTGATAAATTTTTGATAAATAACCGCGCTATTATTGCATTTTTTCTTGTATTTTCTCTTATTTCTTTTATTTCTTTTTTTCTTACTAAGTATGGAAGAGAATTTATTCTTGCCTTATTGTCAAAAATTCCAATATTTAAAGTACTTTTTCAGTATATTCACACAATAACTTTTACCACACAACTTGAATTTTTACTATTATCTGGTAAAGACGTCAACCAAGCATTAGAAGATATTACTAACGCTGCAAAAATTTCAGAAAAAATTATATATAAAAAAATGTTGTTACTGTTACGCGGACAACCATTGTCGGCAGCTATTGCCGCTGTTGGTAGTTACTTTCACCCAACACTTGCTTCATGGGTAAGGGGTGTGGAAGAAGCAGGTAGGCTTGTGCCAGAAATACCAAACATAAGAAAAACTTACGAAGGGTTACTTCAAGATGCTTTTGCAAACCTTAAAGCATGGATATCACCAATTTTAGTTATAGTGTCAGGTATTTTTGTTGCTATAACAGGTCTTGCATATTATGGACCGATGTATTCAATATTAAATAACTTTATGTTAAATATGCACTAAACTATATTTAAATATATAAGAATTTAATATAAGTAATATGAAAGGAATAAAATGTTACAAACATACTATTTTTGAAAGCCAATATATGGCTTCTAATATGAAAGTTTTAATTTAATGCTGAAGCGTCTCCTTCTTCTCCCATTTGGCATTATTCTTTATATTTCCTGGTGGTTTATTAACCCGCCTTTTATTAGTTCGCGCCCACCAATAGTTTATGGTGGTGTTAAACATTATCTTTCTGTTACAACATGGCTTCATTATTTTACAAATAATTCGTATGAAGGTGAACAATTTCGTACTTATCTTTTACAGCACAACCCATTTATTTTTATTACTTATATTATTGTCTTTTTTTTATGTGTATTTATCCCTTTATTATTTATGAATATTAAAAAGGCAGGTTTTCGGGATAAAATTGTTGCAGGGGCTCCTGTTATAAAGGGAAATTTGCGTGTTAAGTGGGAAATTTTCAAATTAAATAACATATTTCTGCGCCCTTTCTTTTATCCATTCAAAAAACTTCCAAAGTATAATGGTGTACATTTTACATATTATCAACGTGTTCCATTCGACGCAGAAAGATATCATTATCTTTTACTTGGAAGTACAGGTAGTGGGAAGACACAAACAATTTCAAGGTTACTAAAAGATATTATTGAAAGGGCAGAAGATACAAAGAAAAAACAAGGTGGTTATGTCTCTGACAAAATTATTATATTGGACACAAAGGGTGACTACACAGAAAGCTTTGCAAACCCCGAAAATACAATTCTTCTTTCCCCTGGTGACGCTAGGACACCTTCATGGTCTTTAGGAAGAGATATACCTTCAGAACTAGATATAGACCTTTTATTACAAGCATTAGTTGAAGACACTAAAGACCAATTTTTTGCAAATAATGCTCGTAATGTACTAAGGTGTGTACTTACTTCTCTTATTCGTACACAAAATACTAGAAATTTTACTATTGAAAATTTATGTATAGCACTTCAAAAAGACAATATTTATAAAGCTGTTTCTTTATTTGATGACACAAATACAATAAAAGGTATTTTACTAAAAGAAGACGGCACACTTGCTGAAGATAGTGAAATGTCAAGGGGTATTTTAGCCGTATTACACACAATTGTTCCACAACTTTTTGTATTAAAAGGTTTATCTACTTTAGAATTTTCTATTCATGAATTTTTGACAAACCCCAAATACCACCGCCTTATTCTCAAAAGACACCCTTCTCAAGCCATGTCTTTTTCAATGTATGCCCGTCTTATTTTTGGCACAATTTCAGCCCAAATTGCCCAAATGCCAGATAGTAGTACAAGAAGAATTTGGCTTCTCTTAGACGAATTAGCTGTACTTGGAAAATTTGACCCACTTACAGAATTTTTAGAAAGGGGAAGAAGTAAAGGAGTATGTGTAGTTGCTGCATTGCAGGACTGGGGAAGTATGGAAGAATTTTACAAAGAAGCGGCACGAAGCCTTTTTGCAAATTTTAATTCAAAAACATACTTAGTACAAAAAGAGCCAAAAAGTGCTGAATATTTAGAAAAGACATTTGGTCTTAACACAATAGAAAGACGTAATATTACAACAAATAAAAATTCTGTACTTTCATTTTCTCCTGCTGTATCGGAACAGACACAGGTACAGAAGGAAAGCCCGGTATCTTCAGGAGACCTTTTAAGAATGCCCCAAGCAAGCAAAGACGGGGTATATATGTACACAGTACTAGCAGGGTACAAAGATATTTTCTTTTATCGTGCTCCAATTTTACCATTTTCATCTTTTATATCAGAAAAATATCCTATATTTATTTCATCTAATAAAGAAATAAACAATAGAATATTTAATAATGAAACAAATAGTGAAAATAGCCTATTAAATAAAGAAAAAGAAGTTGAAGAGTTAAGTGAACTTCCTATAATAGCTGAAAATGTGTCTATACATAACAATACACAACAAATAGATAAATTAGGCGAGTACTACAAAATATCTCTATCTGAACGTTTTCACCCACCTAAAGCTGAAACTACTAAATTTTTAAAAGAAGTTATAGGGCTTTCAATAAAAGCAGTAATTTTACCAGAAGTTTTATTACCGGAAGAAATTATTATAGACGCTACAAAATTTGAATTAAACACAATAAAGAATGACATAAAACGCGAAGAAAGAAAGTTACAGGTGCCGCATGCTTAAAGACAAAGAAAAAAAGGTTAACAAAGACGCGCTTAGTTACCTACGTAACAAAAAGCGTGTATTGGCGTATGAAGAGAAAAAGAAAAAGAGACGCATAGAAAAAGAACTTCGAAAATGGCGGGGAATAGAAATACATGTTAACAGTTGAAAATATAAAAGACATTAAGTATCTAGATAAAGTTGCAAGGGAAGAATATCTAACAATGGGTGGTGAACCGCCTGGTGTATGGTTTAACGGTGAAGCCATAGGCAGAAAAACAGGGGAAACAATAAAAAAAGGAGAACTTCCCCGCGTCCTTTCTGGACAAGATGCCGATGGAAACAAACTTCTTACACGAAAAACAGGAAAGAAACATAGACCAGGTTTAGATGCTGTATTTGCAGCTCCAAAGAGTGTGTCTATAGCTTGGGCTTTGGCTGACGAAGAAACAAGAAAACTAATAAGCAAGTTAGGCCAGGAAAGCGTTATGGAAACCTTACAATTTTTATCAGATAAAGGTGCAGCATTAGCAAGAAGGGGAAAGAGTGGTACAGAAAAGGCTCGTTTAGAAAATGTCAAACTTATAGCTGGTGTATATGAACATAGTAGTACTAGAAGCGTGGACGACAACGTGGACGTACACCTTCATTGGCATGCTGACATTGCAAATATGGCTCAAAGGGCAGACGGAACATGGGGAACTATGGAATTAGCTGGCTTTAAAGACTGGCAAAAAGCTGGTGGAGCTATTTTTAGGTCACAGTTTGCCAGAAAATTAGCAGAATATAATTTTAAAATTGAACCAGACATTGAAAAGAATGGTTGGGGGTTTAGGTTAGCTGGAATTCCAGAAGAAATAGAAAAGGAATTTTCAGGACGACATGAACAAATACTAGAAGAAGCAGGTATTTTTTCAAGTGTTGAAGCAAGAGAATTAGCACAAAAAAAGACACGTGCCAAAAAAGAAGAAAATACATTAAGAAGTGATAACCTTCGAGAGTGGAAAGAAAGGGCTGAAAGTTATGGTTTTTCATATACTCCAGAAATATCCAAAGAAGGTGGTGGTATTCGTACCATAGAAGAAATAACACCACAACATTTTGAAGCACTTGTAGACAAAGAAGCAACATTTACCAGGGTAAAATTATATACAGCTGTTGCAAATTTTACTGTTGGTAGCTTTGCCCTTGATAAAATAGAAGAAATAATTAAAAAATTTGACAAAGGAAAAGCTTATTTCACATTAACACGCGACATTAAACGCAGAAATACAGAAATTATGACAACAACAGAATTTCGCAGTATAGAAAAGAAACTATTACAACATGCAGAAGAAATGCAAACTTCTAATACTCACATTCTTCCTAAGAGAGAAGAAGGGAAGATAATTTTAGTTGACGGAAAACCTTTAACAGAAGAGCAACATAAAGTATATAATTTTTGTACAGCAACACCAGGTAGTTTAAAACTTGTTGTTGGTTGGGCAGGTACAGGTAAAAGCTTTACTATGAAAAGTATAAAAGAAGCTTATGAAGCAAATGGGTTCAAGGTTATTGGAGCAGCATTTGCAGGAAAAGCTGCAGAAGAATTAGAAAAAGGTAGTGGTATTTCTTCACGTACAATTGATAGCCGCCTATTGGAAGATAAAGGTGGACGTCTTGGCCTTACTCCGAAAACAGTACTTGTAATTGACGAAGCTGGAATGGCTGGCACACGACATATAGAAGCCGTTTTAAAATTAGCAAAAGAAGCAGGGTCAAAGGTTATTTTGTTAGGTGACAACAAACAAGTTAAACCTATTTCTGCAGGAAACCCTTTTGAACTTCTCTTGGAAAAATATGGTGGTATTGAACTTGAACAAGTTTTTAGACAAAAAGAGCCATGGTTAAATACAGCAATTAAAGCAATTGGAAGAAACCACTTTACACAAATTAATGCAGATAAAACTGAAACACACCATAAATATAAAAGTGGTGTAAATACAGGTTTGGAAGCATTTGATAAAAATGGTTTACTTAAACGTGCAAAGACGGATAAAGAAGCATTCGAGAAGCTTGTAGATAGTTATATTTCATCAGATAAAGAAAACCCAAAAAAACAGAAGCTTATGCTTGCATACGAACGTAAAGATGTGAAATTACTTAATGAAATGCTTAGAAAATATAGAAAAGAAACAGGTGCTTTAACAGGAGAAGATATAAGTATTAAACTTTTAATACCAAAAAATATTAAAACTATGGATACTCTTGGCCAAAGAAGAAGCATTACAGAAAAAAATGGAGATAATGAATATATAGAAGAAACACGAAGTTTTTGTATTGGTGATACCATTATTTTTCTAGAAAATGCACATGGAAGCGGTCGTGGTGTTATATCTGACGCAAATGGTGGTCCAGACGCAAAGGGTGTAAAAAATGGCATGCTAGGGAAAATAAAAGGTATCGACGGCCAGCTATTTACAATAGACGTTGGTGACAGAGAAGTAAAAATTGACACCAATATTTATCAAAAGTTGGACTATGGATATGCAGTAACAGTACATAAAAGTCAAGGAACAACAGTAGACGAAGGATACATGCTTTTAACAACTAACTACGATAGAAACCTTCTATATGTTGGTGTTTCTCGGGCGAAGGAGAAGACAGTTGTAAGTTACAGTAAAGACGCTGCTATTTCTTTGATAAAAAATATATGTAATAAAACAGGTTTAAAATGGAATGATATAAAACAAGGGTTAACAGAGAAAGACATAGATAAAACAGTATTTGATAAAGTTGAAAAAACTGTTAAGAAAATTAACACAGATACACTACGTCCAATAAAACTTATAAAAGAAGAAAAGAAAAAAACTATTGCCATATAAAAAAATATATATATATATATTTTTATTTTTACTGTTAATTTCTGCTGCGTATGTGTCGAAAAATTTTTTGTTTAATTGGTCTCCGTCCATTCCTGTCGGCCTATACAAACGTGCCAACAAAGGAAATTATATTGCATTTTGTGGTAAGGAGTTTATTGCAAAAAGAAAATATGCTCCTTATGCTCCTGCACAGTGTGGACATAGGCCGTTATTGCTTAAACCCGTGATAGCTGGTCCTGGGGCTGTAGTAGTAACAGAAAAGAATGGGGTATGGGTCTTCGGGAAAGAAGGAAGGTTTTACAAGGCAGAATTTATAGCTAAGGACAGTATTGGACAACCTATGCCAAAAGCAAAAGAAATTATAAAATTAAAAAGGGGTGAATATTATGTGTTATCAACATTCAACCCCAGGGCAATTGATAGTCGTTATTTAGGTAAAATAAAAGATAAAAATATTAAAGGAGTATACAACTTAATTTATTCTTTTTATTAAGAAGCCTTACATTTTTCATTTAATTCACTAGAATTTTCTCTTATTTTTTTTAATATACTTTCTACTTCACTCTTATCAAGAAGTACTCTATTTGAAAAGTGTTTTCTAATAGCTCTTCTTTCTTTTATACTTAATGTTGATAATAATTTTTTTAAAAGTTCTTTATCTTTCTTTTTTTTATCTTCAAAATTTAAATACATTTTATTAACTTGTGCGGCAGGTATTATAGCTAAAAGTTCATCACATCTATTTAACTCATGCTTTTTCTTTGATAACTTAAATACACGCCAATATGAAGTTAATAATGCTCTATATAAATATGAAGCAAAAGTAGTTGCTGTATCTAGTTTTTCTTTTTCTGGTATTACATAGTTATTGATACACTTTTTAAGTGTTACTAAACCAACTGCTATATATTCATCACTATCATAACTGTAAGGTACTTTTTTTACCATAAAATGCAAAAAACGCATGTATTTTTGTGCTAACATATTACCAGCTTCTAAATTTCCATTCCTGTACTCTGTCAATAATTTTATATCAATATCTCTATTGTCTTTGTGTGTATCAGTCATAACTACCCCCCATAAATATATATATTATAAATGTTACTAGAATAAACTGTACTTTATTACAGTATATATCATTTTTATAATTTGTCAATGTATTTATTTTAACCTATATTAATTTATATAAAATATATATTTTTTTTTAAAAAAATACTTGACATATACAAAAAATACATTATAATATATTTATATGAATTATATACATTTTAAAAATATTGTTATAAAAATTTTTAAATATAATAAGGGGATAATTTAAATGGTGACAAATAACATTACTGAGATAAAAGACAATATTGACATAGAAGACATAAAAGACAAACTGAATGCTATATATCGCACAGAAGAATATTTATACGAGAAATATAACTATATTATATATGATATATTAATAAAGACAGGGAATGAAATTAATGAAGACAATGTAAGAAAACTTTTCAAAGCAATGAAAGAAGCTATATATACATTTAATATTGACAAAGTTAAACAACAGAAATTTTCAATATATTTAGAAAATTTTTTAACTAAAGCTTTAATGAAAGGAAACTAATGAATATACCAGAATATGTTGATGAAATGGAAGAATTAGAGAGAACTCTTCACAGTGTACAACTAGCAGACTCTTTTTGGCGCGGAGTTAGTAAAGAAGAAAATTCAAAAGAAGAAAATAGTGATACACATACATTAAATTCTGTAACTATAGAAGAAAGAAGTAAGAAACCTAAGTTTTCAGATGAAAAGACACTAAAAGCTAGTAACTACGAATTAGAAATGGTAGATAGAATAAATTCTCTATGTGGTACAAATTTAAAATTAAATAGTACTAAAGAAGACCAAATTCATGTAGGTGATACTAATTTAATAGAATTTAAAAATGACACAAAAATTAATAAATACGGTAATGTATTCATAGAACTATATACACGTAGAGATAAAAATGTACCAGTATTCAAGTTTACTTCGCCTTTGTCGTTAGATACTACAACAACCTTTTTAAGTAAAGAAAAAGGTCTTGTAGAGAAACAGAAGGCGGAGTGGCTTTGCATTGGTGATACAGAGAAGAGTTTCTTAGTGCATGCAGATACTCTACGTACATGCATAATGAGTGAAGAAGAAAATATGAAGTTGAAGTTTGTAATTTCTCAGGTAGGCGGACAAAGTGTTTGTACCAGCATTGGCTTGATAATTCCAGAGAAGACATTAGAAAAATACATTGCAATTTCCGGGCCTGAAGCTCCTGGGGCCATAATTACAAAAAATGGCATTATGGGTACAAGAGAGATATCAGAAAGAGTAGGTGAAAAGGAATGCAATGAGTTAACAAACAAGCTAAGTGAAAAGTTCAATAACTTCGAAGAAATGCATCTTTTACCAGCCGTATTAAATAAAATATGTACAGAAAAAATTAAGAGTGACATATATACATATAACTACACAAAAGATATAAAAGAAACTGGTGAAAAATTTGAAAAAGAACTTAATGAAGATAAATTTGCAAAGTTAGAGAAACAACCGAAAGAAAACGTTGAACTTATACAAAAAAATATATTTGTAACTAAAGATGAAGTAAAGAAATACCAGAATACTTTTTCATTCTAATAATTAAATTTAAGAAATTTTACATATATAGTGTTATATTATTAATATATGAAATTTTACACTATTAATAATGGAGGCACTATATATGAATACACTAAATATAAATAAACTTCATATTTATTCTAACAAAGTAAATAACAAATTCTTACAGTTAGATAAAGAGAATTACATTGATACATTTAAGTTATTAGTTTATGAAATACTTAAGTATAACATTTACAACATTATGCCACAAAAGAAGTACATACAAGATATACAAGTATTACCTTACGTAATATTACCTTTTGAAGGTGGCAAAAATACAATTATTTGCAATAATAAAAAGAATAGTTTTTCAATTTATGTTGCAATAAAAGGCACAGACACTAAAGAAATAATATACTACATAGAATATTTACATTTAAGTTTAATTAACATGTTAAACAATTTAGGAATTCCAGATAATAGTTATATTTTTATACCGTCTGTAAATGACGACAATAATATTTTAACTTTATACTTTGAATTTTTATAAATATAAAAAAATGTAAAGTATTAATAATTAATTAGTATTAATACTTTACATAATATTAAAATTTACATAGATATACCTTCTTTTTTCTTATTACTTTTCTTACTATTACTATCTTCCAATTTAGACAATTTTTCAATTTTTTCAACAGCACTTTCTAAACAGAAAAACTTATCTTCACTAAAAGCCTTTGCCGTTTTTTCAAGTAGTTTTTCTTCTCCAAATTTTTTAAGCATTTCTTCTCTATGTTGTTTTCTTTCTTTTTCCGGAAGAATATCCAAAATATCAACTACTTCAAATGCATTAATTCTTTTTTCTTTCATATCATTTTCAATTTCTCTAAGTATGGTATTTGTATTTCTATCTAATTCATCTTGAAGACCGCTCACAAACTCCATTTTATTCAAACCAAAAAATTCATCCATTTCGTTAATAATATTTTTCATAATAATACCTCCATATAGTTAATTTAATATTTAATACATAATATTAATATAGCAAAAATTTAAATAAAAAAAAATATTTTTTTATTTAAAAATACTATTGACAAATAAATATTATATGATATAATAATATTATTAAATAAGCAATTAATATTATTATTAATTTAATTATATAGGAGTTATAATATGTACAAAGAATTAAATTTCAAAAAAATTCATAACAGTAAACTATTACGAAACCACTACGTCAAAGCGTCTCTTTGGGTTATTTCAGGTTTTCTACTTTTTGCACTAGCATACCTTATTAATAACAGTGATGCTCATAGTGTAGGAATACTATTAAAAGCTAACTAAGAATTAATTTTAGGGGGATACAATGAATATAAAATTTAAAAATAAAATAAAGTTACTTTCATTTATATTTATTGGAGTACTATCATTAAGCAATATTTCTTATGCAAGTACTTCTTCAGTTAGTGATAACCAGTTACAATTAGCTATGAAGAGTATGAATAAAGAAGTTAAATTAGTAATGGTAGGAAAAGGAACTGGTGATACTGTTGATAAAGCTGTAGGTGAAGCTTTATCTGAATTAATTAATAACAGTAATTTTAGCAATATTTTTGAAGAAATTAACAAGAAACATGACAGAATAAAAGAAGGTGATATAAAAATTGTAGTTACTGTAAAAAATTTACATGGTAAAGATACTTTTACTGCATATGCAAGTAGAAAATTTGTATTTTTATTAAAAGATGTATTTACTAAATAATATGAAAGTGAGGTAAGTTATGTCAATAACAACAATTGTATTAATTCTACTACTTATATTAGCAGGTTTATTTTTTTATTATAAGTTTGCTTATTCTTATTTGTCTGAAAAAACGTTAGCAATAATTTCAGTAAGTTTCATATTTATAACGGTAGGTATACTTGCCTTACCAATATATTTATCTACACCAAAACCTTTAAATACATCTATTCATAACATAACGTGTTTTCACCCATTATTATCTTTTCCAACATTCTTATTTAATTCAGTAATAACATTAACGTGTTTACCTACGTCTCCTGTATCTTATACTTATCAAAATTATTATAATATTTTAGAAGTTAGTTTATTTATTTCAGTTTTTATACTTTTTATATCACTAATTATCATGATGGATAAACATAACAATGATAAAGAAAATTATGAAAGTAAAGTAATACAAGAAGTAAAAGAAGGCAATATTAAAGTTACAATTACTAAGGAAAGTCCGAAGCATTAACAAATATCTTATTACTAGAAGTGAGGTAACTTATGTTAAAGAATATATTACTTTTAAATTTTATAATTTCATTAATATACTCTGATGCAAGTGCGTCAGAGTATACACAAGCTTTTCCTGTAACTAAAATTTTTCAAAATACAGGAACTAATTTTAGTAATTCTAACAATGTTAAAAATGGTACTTTAATTTTTAGTTCAATTCATGGTGAAAGTAAACTTTTTACAGTAAATATTGATAAAATAGTTTTACCATATAAATACACAAAAACAATTTTAACAACTGAAAAAACTGGAAGTAAAAAATGATAAAAAATTCTATTAAAAATGAAATTTTAACTTTAATTACATTATTGTATGTAGTACTTACTTTTATAAGTTTAAATATACTATACGACACATATA
Source organism: Candidatus Woesearchaeota archaeon (assembly GCA_964641875.1). GTDB lineage: Archaea > Nanobdellota > Nanobdellia > Parvarchaeales > Parvarchaeaceae > Parvarchaeum. The sequence continues at coordinate 28,041 of CAZXLU010000005.1, forward strand.
TTCAGTATAAATTACACATTACTATAGTAATGAGTTTAATAACAGCTATATTATACGCTGTCTAATGTTAGAAAGTTTTACCTACTGATACCCAGCCTTGTAGTGGTGATACACTACCTATCACTCCTGGAATATTTCCTATTGGTGCGTTAATTTCAAACTTTGCATTCCAGCCATTATGTGTAGCTGCAGATACCCCTACCCCAGGACCCATCAATGTCAATGTTTCCCCCGTTGTATAAGCACCACCTACATCGAATGAAGCGTAAGGCTGCATTACACCCCAATTGTACTGTATAGCATGTCTTAATTCAGTAGTACCCAAATAACCACTATTACCAAAGAATATGGCAGTAGGATATGCTCTTACGTTAGTTTCACCACCTAATAGGTACTGTTGTGTAGGGTCTATATTGCCTGTTGCTAATTGTCCAAAGCCTTCTAAATATAACGAGTTTCCTACACCAGGTAGTACTTGAGTGTAGTTAGAAGATAAATGCCACATATTATGAAAACCACCAATTCCTGAAAGTGGGTTAGTATTGCTTGTTACTGTATCGAAGAAAGGCATATATGCAAAGATATATTGAAGTACATTGGCTCCACCACTAAAAGTACTTGTACCATCTAACTCTGCATCCATAGCTTGTAAATACCTATCGTCTACAATTCCTTGCGAAACATTATATGTATCTGAAAGTATGTACATACTATAACCTAGTTTTGCTGATATTTTATTGTTGTATCCAGTATATACTGGTATTAAGAAGTTTGTTCCGAAGCTTTGTCCATAACCACTGAAACCTAATGCAGATAAGACATTTTTATTAGCAGCATAGTTAAATGGCGATATACCTTCCCCAATTGTATAATTGTAAGCATTGTAATAAATACTACCTTTATCACCCCTACTATCTAATAATTGTGAATAATTTATTGTACCGGTGTTAAACCCTAATGAAGAAGTTGCTGTAATATTGAAGTTATCTCCATTATGAAATAAATTATTTACATTTAATGTTCCGTTTAAACGTAATTCACCAGTATAAGGCTGGCCATAGTTGTCAAAACTTAAACTGCTTCCCTGAAAATAACCTAAGTTATTTAATGAAATATCTAAGTTGCTTGTATCTTTATATAAGCCCGGCGAAAGTACAGTATCGGCATGTACCCCTGGTAAAGAATTGGCTATTACATTCGCATTGTAAATATTGTCAATATTTATGTCGTCTCCAGCTTTCATTTCGTATAACTTCTTACCTAATAACGATAAATTTCCAGCTTTTATATTTACTTTTGAATACTTTGGAATGTTAATGTCATACTCTAAAGTATTTGAATATTTTTTAAGTTTAACTGTAGTAAGTTTGTATCCTTTATTTCTAAAATAATTCTGTAACTGCATTCTCATTTTTTCTTCTACTGAAAAATTAAATTTCTTAATGTGTGCAAGTTCAGTTAAAAAGAAATTTGGTATTTTATGTACAGAATTTTCTTTTAAAATTACTAGCTTGTCAACTTGAGATATATGCATGTCTACGTTATTACTAGCACTTGCTTTATTTACATTGTAAAATAAAAGTGATAACGAAAGCATTGAAATTAAAGAAAATTTTCTATTTAAATACAAGGTTATACCCCCTTAAAATTAATTTACTTGAAATATTGTATGTCATTAATATATTATACATATATAATATAACATGAAATTTGTATTTTTAAGTTAGTATTTTAATTTTATTTTTATTTTTTAAAAAAACGTGTTATATTATATATATGAATAGGAGGGAAATATGCACGATGAAGGTATAGGATATAATGCAAAAGAAAAGACATATTTTTATAACGACGGTAAAAATGTAATTGGTACAAAATATAAAGAATTTGAAACACTTGATAACTTAATAAAGTTTATTACATATAAAAAATTTTCAGAAAAAAATATTTCATTTAAATAACCTTAAAAAAGGAAGGGGGTGATGAAAACTTGATATCTTAAAAATATATTAAAAATAAAAATGGCCGCACATTAAGTTATGCGGCCTTTTTTTATATTTATTTTTATATTCATTAATTTATAATTTTATTTTCGCACAGAAATGGCCTTTTAAGGTGTCTTCTTTTGAAGAATGGCTCGTTAGGTATCCACCCACTTTAAATTCGTTTTTTAAGGGCATTCCGTGCTTACTTTTCTTGTATATACTACGTTACAATATATACTTTTTTTAAATTCCAATACTAATACCTTTTTCTTTACCTTTTCCTTTTTCACTTACTACACTTTTTTCTATACTATTGTTTCCTTTTCCTACATTGCTTTTTTCTATTGTGCTATTACCTTTTTCTATTGTGTTACTACCTATACTATTAACTTTACTTCCTTCTAAACTTTTATTAACTACTTCTATAGAAGTTGTAATATCTTTTTCTGCTTTTACCCTTTCTTGGTGTGTACTTTCAAAAAGAGTTTTAACTTCAGACAAGGTATTTTTAAGTTCATTGAAATTATATGGGTCTGAAGCAATGTGTGCAGGGTTATCACTCCATGTCTTATACATGTCTAGCATATTATTTAATGAATTTTCAAGTTCACTAAAGGCTTTATTTACACTTTCACCTTTTTCTTCGATATTTGAATTAATATAAGCTTCATTATATTCATTAATACTTTCTGCTAACTTACCTACTTGTTGTGGAAATAACTTTGATAAAGTATCTAATGAAGCTTCTTTATTTAATTCTGGTAAGGTATCAATGTGGTTATTTGTGTTTTCTCTTGCTTTTTCAATATAGTTATTTAGTTCTTTATAAGTACTATCTTCATAACCTACCGAGACACCGTATGTCTTCGCAGCCGTTTCTAGTGTCTGTAATGTCTTGTCTTGTTCATTAATATACCTAATTTTATCTTCTGCACTTGTATTATCATTATTTATATCTTTGTCATATTTATTGTATTTATTAACTAATACTTCAATTTTATCTAATTGCTTCTCAGGTGTTTCAACACTGGAAGTAGGTAATGAACGAGAACCAGGAGTTTCAGGAAACTCTTTATCGAAGTTGTCTCTATACTTCTCAAACATTTTAACTTCATTTGAAAATGTATTATCATGTTTTTCATTTAATTCACTTAGTTTATCACCTACATAAGATAATTTATCATGTGCATTTCTTAAAATATTATCTCTTTTATCATTACTTATATCGTTGTCACGTAAAATATTTTCATATTCATTAAGTTTTTCTATGTCTTTTGTTAACTTTTCAATATTATATACTTCAGTTTTTTCTTGCCAAATTCTTTCTTGTTGCCTTTCTTCTGGTGTTAAATTCGTTTGGTGTGATACATAACCGTCCGCTGTTTCTTCTATATGTACTTTATTTTTAAAAGTTTCTTTTCTATTGTTCCAGTTTCTAGCATTGTCAATTTTTGAAACTCCGTCTACTCTACTTTCTACAAATTCATTGGCATATGAAGCTTCTACATTTTTTTCTTCTGCTAATTCTCTTAATTTAAGCATTTCTTCGAATTCTTTTTTTTCCTTTTCTTCTCTTTCTTTTTCTCTTTCTTCTTTTTCTTTTTCTTCCCTTTCTTTTTCTTCTTTTTCTAATTTTTCAAATATATTTTTTGTATTGTCTTCCATTTCATTATCTGTGTCATATCCCATTTATAACTCCTTTATTAGTAGAGTTGCTAACTTTATTAAGTAAAAAATACATTATTTATATTTTACAACATATTTTATTTTCATACTCCTTTTATAGTTGATAAATAATTAAAAATACAAGTTAATGTATTTTGAATATATGGTGAATACACATTTATAATATAGTTAAAATTAACATTTTGACATTCATTTAACGTATGAGTTAAGGAATAATTAAGTAATGTTAATGAGAGTAATGTTGATACTAAAATTATTTTTACTAAATTTAAATACATAATATTTTTTCCTGCTATATTAGTGTTATATTAATAGTGGGTACATTGAATAATAGATGTACATATAATATAACACAACAATGGAGGAAAAAATGGGATATTTAACTAAAGTTTTACCGAAGAAGGTTGTAATTAAACTTAAAGTTAGTGAAACATTAGCTAAGGAATTTGATAGTTATAAAACTGAATTAGAAAATAGGGGGTTTAAGTTAGACGAAGAATTCATATTAAAGAGAGTTGTTGCGGTATTAAGAAAAGAGATAGGAGAAATTAAAGATAAATAACTTATAAAAGAAAGGTGGTAAATAAGGCCAGTTTAAAAGCTGGCCTTTTTTTATTTTTGTAATTATATTAATTATTTTACGAATAATGCACTTTTAAGAGCTTTTATATCTTGTAAATTATATTTGTGTAAAATATTATTCATTACAAATGTAATTGTAATTTTATATTTAGTAGGAAAATATTTCTCTTCTGGTGATGGCATAATTTCTGTGTTAACAACTTTATCAACTACCATATATCCTTTTTTCTTATATGAATTAAATTCTTTATCTTTATAAATTTTATCTTCAGCTTTTTGTATACCTTTAGCTTCATTCATGGAATATACTATACTTTTAAAAGAAATTAACTTAAATTTATCAACATGTATAGGTGTAATGTCTTTAGCATGTGCATTAATAGAATAAAAAAATGTAAATAATATTGCAGTAAAAGTAAGTTTAATTTTTTTAAGTGACATAAAAACCTCCTGGTATTTTTTTATTATTAATTACTAAATTAAATTAGTAGTAATTGCTTCATAAATAATATAACACATATTAATAATATTTTTAAAATATTAATTGTAATGTTAAAGTTTAAGTGTTAACATTTAGTAATGTTAAAATTTAAGTTAAATAATGAAATTGTGTGTAATTTAATATTAAAAAATATATATTTTCACAACACCTTACGCACCAATAATTATTATAATAAATATAAAAAAAGTAATTAAAGACAATATGATAGTTAAAATTGAATAAAAATATATTTTAAAGTATAATTTATATTTGAAATTTTATTAAATAATTAATATTTAATAATTTTGTGTTATATTATATATAAATACATTTTTAAAAGTTAATTTTATTAATAGTTGAGTGGAGGTATACATGTTGGAAGAGAATATTGATAAGAAAAAGGGACAAAAAAGTTACTACATAAATGAAGCTATAGCGAAGAGAATTACAAAGTATGCAAAAGAAAATGGTATTTCAGATAGTAATGCACTTGAAGCTTTAGTATTTAAAGCAACTAGTGAAAAGAATGATAAAGATACTAAGGGAAGTACTACATATGAAGAATTGAATGATAAGTTAGGAATTGTAAGTAAAGCGCTTAATTATCTTATTAATAGCACTCAAAGTATTGATACCAAGACAGACAAATTAATATTAAGTTCTACAGCTACTTTAAATGCATTAAGTAATGCATTAGAAATAAGAAAAAATGAAAATGAAGGAAAAGAAGAAAATAATAATTCAGACAATTTAAATAATGATATGAATTACAATTTTAAGTTACAACAATTAATAAACTTAATACAATGGAATACTGAAGTACTTCAGGAAATAATATTTACGTTAGAAGAAAATAATAGGACAATTTTAGAGCAAACTATAGCTTCTGTAAAAGGTGATGGAATATTGTATCAAAAAGAATTACTAACATTATTGGGAAGTAAAGTAATAAAAAATATTCAAAGACATGTACAAATTATAAAGACTGCAGATAAAAAATTTGGTGAAAAAAGTGTCAATACAGATAGCAGTTTTAGTAATACTGAAACTAAGGAAGGTTAAATATGGGAAATGCTTTTATACAAAGAGTAAGTGGTACTAAACATACAGTTGAATATTATAAGCATGACGACTTCGCACTTCAGGCCCCAGGGTTAGGCATAGATGGGAAGTTAAAGTGGTTTGGTAAAATTGCTAGTGAATTACACCTAAAAGATGAAGTTGCTATGCATACGCTAAGTATGGCGTTTTCAGGTAAATTTCCGAATAATATTTCATTAGAAAAAGCTGGCAATAAAAAGCATAGAGCAGCATTTGATATGGTGTTTGGAGCACCGAAAAGTTTAAGTATACAGTGTCTTTTGTATGGTGACAAAGTTATGGCAGATATTCACGCAGAAGCTGTAAAGGAGAGTTTATCTTATGCAGAAAGTTTGGTAGGGACAAGAATTAAAGTAAAAGGTGTTGTTCAAAATGAGGTAACAGGTAAGGCACTTATAGCCAGGGCAACGCACACAGTTAACCGCAATTTAGAACCTTTCATACATGACCATTGTCTTTTTTTAAATATTACGAAAAGTAACGACAATAAATACAGGGCAATGGATAGTAAAGACATATATGAAATGCAGGGTGCAATAGGTAACTTCTACTACTATTCAGTAGCTAATAAGTTGAAGGAAAATAATTACGATATATACTTTGATAACAATAATGTACCACAACTTAAAGGATATAGTAGAGAGCAGTTAATGGAATTTTCTACAAGAAGAAAAGATATTGAAGAGTTAATAAATAAGAATAGTTCATTTGCAGAGAGAAAGATAATAGCTTTAAAGACACGAAAGGCAAAAAGGGATACTGAAGTAACTGGACAATTAGAAGAATGGTATAGTAAAGCTAATAGTATTGGTATAAAAAAGGTATTGCCTGGTAAAGAAATTTTATCAAAAGAAAAAGAAAATTCAACAGAATATATACAACAAGCGTTACAGCACTTATTGGAGAAAGAAGCACAAACTAGTATATCAGAACTCATACAAACTGCTATAAAATTTTCTAAGGGTAATATACATCCTAGTAAAATTATAAGTAGTTATAAAAAAATGTTAAATGAAGGTGAAATATTTGAAAGTAAGAGTGGAAAGTTTGTAACTTCACTAGAGATGCGTTTAATTGAAAGAAGTATTTTAGGTATAGAAAGAAAAGGTAGGGGAAAGAGTACTTCTATATACAATGAAGAAGAAGCAAAAGTATTTTTACTTAAAAGTGGGTTAACAGATGAGCAAAATGCTGCTGCCAGGTTTATACTTACTTCGAATAACTTTGCTACAGGTATAACTGGTTATGCGGGTACAGGAAAGACGACAACAACGAAGGCTTTAGTTGATGGCTTCGAAGCTAAGGGATATAAGGTTATAGGTCTTTCTCCGCAAAGGAGTGGTGTCACTGCACTTCGTGAAGCCAGTATATCTAATGCTTCAACTGTTGCACGTTTTAATACTTCAAAAAATATGCAATTACAAGTAGACAACAAGACAATTCTATTTGTAGACGAAGCTGGTTTATTGAATATGAAAGATACAGAAAAAGTATTATCTGTAGCAAAAGCAGCAGGTGCTAGAGTACTATTTTTTGGTGATACTAAGCAATATGAAAGCGTTGAGGCAGGACCTGCATTAAAAGCCCTGGAACGCAATGGGATGCCTACGAAATTTATAACAAAAATGCAAAGACAAGCTAAAGCTAATGAAGCAGTAAAAAGTGCTGCACAGTTAAGTGTTGATAAAGCTAGTATAGCTTTAGAAGTATTAGAAAAAAATGATAAAGTTATAGAAATTAATAATAGTGATACAAGATATTCAAAACTTGCAGATAAGTATATTGAGAAAAGGTTAAGCAGTAAAAAACAAGAAACTGATACTTATATACTAACAGGCACACATGCTTCTAGAGAAGCTATAAATAGTGAAGTTAGGGATAGGTTAAAGAAACTTGGTATTGTATCGAATGATACAGTAGACATTAAAGCATTCAAGAAAAAAGACATATCTAAAGTTGAAAAGAAAATGGCAAGTAGTTACAACGAAGGAGATACAATATTTTTCAATTCTGCAACTGATACACCATTACTTAAAGCAAAAAGTTATTATACTGTAGTTAGTGTAGACGATAATAAAAATGAATTAAAGGTACAAAATGGTAAGAGAATTATAACTATAAATGCTTCAGTACTTCCAGTGTCACGTGTAGAAGTTGGTACTGTATCTAATATAGATATAGGGGTAGGAGAAGAAATACGCTTTACAAGTAATAAACTAGATAAGCTTGGAATTGAAAATGGCACACAAGGAAAGGTAGTTGGTATTAGTACTGAAGACATGAAGATACAATTGACAAACAGTAAAAAAGTAGTATCTGTACCTTTAGAAAACCCTATTGACATACAGTATGCCTATTCACGTACATCATATAGTACACAGGGCCTTGGTTTTCCTAACGTAATATTAAACTTGGAAACAAAGGTTAGAACTACGAATAGCCGCGAATTTTACGTTGCTTTAACAAGGAGTAAAGAAGACGCCATAGTATACACAGACAATACTATGGAGTTAAAGAAAATTGTAAGCGTAAGACCGGAGAAGAGTACTTCACTTGAAGAAGCAGTAGGAATACACAATAGAGACAAAGACATAAATATTAATAAAAATTATCTAATAGACATTGAAAATATTCTAAGAGAAAAGAATACAGAAAAAGAAGTATACACTGATAAACATAACGAAAAAGATAAAGAAAAAGGTAACGATAACACTAAAGGTATACATAGAAGTATTTAATTAAATTATTACTTTTTACATGTTATATTAATTATATATACATTTAATTATTTATTTTTTACAATGACAACAAATAGCATAAAGGAGTATAAAAATTTTATCTATAATTTTAGACATAGCAGGAGAACATCCAATTATTGGTGTAATAACTATTATAGTATTAATATTACATTTTTACAGTGGTAATTTTAATTCAAATTTAATTAATGAAATTAATACTATAATACCTAGTATTAACCCAGCTAATGGTTATTGGGACCCACATTTCTATAATTAATATTTCAAGTTTTATTCTTGTTATTTTTATAAATGATATCTAATAGTGTAGCTTTACTATCTTCTGGTACATTTGAAGAAAAAACACATGGACATATTTTAGCAGAAATTTTATTTTCCTTACCGCAAATTGAACATACCCATACATTAACATTGTCTAATTTTACCACCATACAAAACTCTCTTTCTATTTAATTTTAGTAGTTACTATATGTTACGCTTATGTGTCTTTATTTTAATATGAGACATGTTCATTTTTTCTTGTGCGTTATTGTTTATATTTTGTGTTACTGGAGTTGGTGTTAAAGTGTCACCTTCTGGTTGCATAAAGATATCAGTTGCACCAAATAAATTTGAAGTGTTATCAACAACATTATGCATATCTTCACTATTAACATAATTTAGTATATTAGCAATTGTACTATTT
>CAZXLU010000006.1:0-32314 GCA_964641875.1 Candidatus Woesearchaeota archaeon
AAGGATTTAAGATACTCGTAGACAGAGTCTGGCCAAGAGGACTTACTAAAGAAGAAGTTGGTGCCGATATTTGGGAAAAGGGCATTGCACCAAGCAATTCTTTAAGAAAATGGTTTTCACACGATGAAAGCAGATGGGTCGAATTCAAGAAAAAATATGAGAAAGAATTGACCTCTGCAGAAAATATTGAAAAGCTAAAATATATAAAATCTCTGGAAAGAAAACATGGCAAGATAATTCTTTTATTTAGTGCAAAGGATGAAACACATAATCAAGCAGTAGTATTGAAGGAAGTTCTTAATAAAATTAAGTAATGTTTATAAATGATTATTGTATTTATAGTAAAATGGGAATTGATCCGGACTTTAAAACAAAAAGACAGAAAGTAGGTACTCACAGTGGACACGATGTTTATGGCCCTGTTGAGCCGCCCAACAAATTAGGGATACACGGTTCCGTAGTCGCGATAGACTGGGATGTGTGCAATGCAGATGGTTCTTGTATACCTGCCTGTCCCGTTTCACTTATAGAGTGGAATGATACACCAGGCAATTCTCTTTCTACGAGAAAGGCAGACCCTGCAAGAGAGGGTGATTGTATATTCTGCATGGCATGTCAGAATGTATGTCCTGTTCAGGCGATAAAAATTACTGCACCATAATTTTATTATTTTTAATTTTTTTATTAATTATTTAAATGACAATATTTATTAATTATTATGGTTGAGAAAGATGATGTTTTTGTTGGCGTATCATATCCTGCTAAACTTCAATATGAGGAAATAATTAAAGCTGTAAAGAGGGCCGATGATTCATTTAATAAATTTAAACTAGATAATAAAAAATATGAGGATCTGCTTTTAAAATTATCAGAAGATTTAAAAGATATACATAACTCATTTGAAAAAATATTTAATGATTTAACAGAATCAGAGAAAGAAGAAGTTTCTAAGTGAGTACTTTTATATTAAATATTTAAACTTAGTTGTAATAATATTCAAATAAATATGCAGGGGTAGCGAAGCCTGGCCAAACGCGGCAGACTCAAGAATAGTGCGCGTTTGAGCTATCTGCTCTCTTTGTGAGTTCAAGGGTTCAAATCCCTTCCCCTGCAATTTTTTGTTTTCTATCATAGATTTAAATATAAAATTATTAATTATACTGTATTATGATAGTAGAAAGAGAGGATAAGGGGCTTATACGTTTTTATAAAAGTAAAGGAATTGGAGGGATATTCTATCGTTCATTTCCAACAACTGAGATGTTCTCAATTGAGGATTTATCTCTTTCTAGTAGACTTACAACAAAAGAAAATGAAACACTTTTAGAAAAACTGCTTTCAAAGTCTCTTTCATTTACAAAAAAATACTTCAATTTAATAGATGGGAATTTAAATAATTTAGAAAATGTTAATGATCTTTTTAAAAAAGTAGACAAATTCTTAGATGAAAATACAAGAAAAACTCTTTATAATATTCAATCAGTTTTAGGTCATAGGAACATAGGTGAGCAATCAAATTTTATGATTTCTCTGGTTGTACCTGAAATAACGGCTTTAACTATACAAGATGAAATTTTTATATCGTCACAAGAAAGATCCACGCGTTATGTTGAATTCAAAGAAAATTACATTCCAAATCCAAGTAGTCCGTATTTAGTTAATGGTTATTCAATACTATCTGACCTTTATAACATATCTTTTAATAGTTTATCGGAAAGATACTCAAAAGATTTTTATGATAGAAATAAGAGAATACCAACTGAAAATGAAATAAATACATTAATACACCCAACAGTTAGAGACTCTGTCAGAAGTTTTTTACCTATGGGTGCAAAAACTTCTCTCGTGATGATGATAAGTGCAAGAACTGCTGAAAATATCGCTAGAAAACTTTTGTCAAGTGACAACATATATAATAAAGATGCTGGAGAACTATTTTATTCAATTGTGGCAGATAATGTACCTTCATTGTCCACACACATGAAGCCAGATGAATTTAATAAGATAGTATACAAAGAAAGGATAAAAATAGATGATAATGATATAAAGAAAGAGCCTTATATTTGTAATCTGGATGCAGTAAATGTTAAGATTAAAAAAGGGTCACAAAGTGAAAATCAACTCATTAACTCTATATGCAATCAACTCTCCAAAGACTGTAAAAATAAGAAGGAGACATTGGAAAATTATTTAAAGAGCGTATCTTATTGTAGATCTGGAAAATTTAATGATTTAAATGATACTTCTATCAGATCATCATTTGTCCAATTCGAAATAACTTGTTCTCTCGGTACAGCCAGAGATCTTTGGAGACACAGGTTATCCAATCGAAATATAGAGATACACTTAAACAATTATATTATTCCAAAAAACATATACAGTGATAGTAATTTAATGCATATGACTTATAGTTCTTTAAAAAGTTTAATATCAAATTATAATGAACTTATTCATTCTGGCTTTTATTCTGATGCTCAATTACTAATTCCTATGGCTACAATGTCAACACTTAAAATGTCAATGAGTCTAGCAGAGGCAATATTTATTGCAGAGAATAGGAGCACCGATGAGGCCCATCCCGAATACAAAAAAATAGCGTTCGATATGTATAAAGTTTTAAAGAGTAAGTATCCGCGTATAATGGATAATTTAAAAGTATTTATGGGAAATTCTGGTATTAATAAGAACTCAACTGAATATTCTAGGATTAATAAACCGAACATCTCCTCAGTGAATGAGTCTTTGTACTAATATAAAATTGAAATTCCGCCAGTTTTTCTTAATTTTATTACTTTATCTGCTATATTTTTCATACTTTCTTCATGAGTAACTATTATTATTTGTTTTAAATCACTTATTTTTGTAATTGCATTTGTCAATGCATTTATGTCCTCTTTATCTAAGCCAGATGTCGGTTCATCCATTATTATCAATTCATTCTTTCCTATACCTCCAAGAATAGAAGCTAATGATGATAACGCTAACCTATAAGCTATTGCAACTGAAGTCTTCTCACCACCAGAAAGCGCTCTTACGTCGGATTCTTCATTTCCAGAGTTTATTATAACGTTATAATTTTTGTCTATATCTATAGAATACTCATTTTCATCTCTTAATTCTTCAAATCTCTCTTTGAAAAGTGATCTAAATTGGTCTATGAATTTTAATCTTACATATTCTCTTATGCTTCTTATATCCTCTCTTAAGTTTGATAACAATTTAAAAAGCTGTTCTTCTTTTATTATTTTATTAGTCATCTCTTTTTTCTTTTTCATTTTTATTTCTACGTCCTTCAAATTTTTTATGTCTTCTAAGACTTCTTTATTTCTTATTTCCTTTTCTTTTTCTAAACTTCTTATATTGGAATTTAATTCGTTTATTTCCTCTGCTATAATTCTAAGTTCTTTTTCTGCATTATCTAAGTTCTCTTCATTAAATTCAATTTCTAGTATATCTGAATTTAATTTATTTAATTTTGCAATGTTATCTTTTGTTTTTTGCTCCAACTCCGTTAACCTTTTAGTGTAATTTTTTATTTCTATTATATTCTTTTCTTGCTCATGTATATAATTACTTTCTTCCCTTAATTTTTTAATATTGTTATCAAGAGATGCTATTTCTTGAGTGTAGTCATCGTATTTTGCTTTTAAATCTTCATATTTGCTTCTTTGATCTTCTATGTTTAAATTTAATAGTTTTTCATTTATTTTATTAAGTTTCTCATTTTCTCCTATAATTCTAACACTTAAATTTTCTAATTTCTTTTCTAATTCATTTTTTGATATTTTTATATTCTTATAATCCTCTTTTAAATCTTCTATCCTTTTATCATGGTAATTTATCCTTATAGTATACTCATTTTTTATATGGTCTACGTCTGTTATTTTAGAGCCACACAATTTACATATCATGTTTTTAAGAGAGTCTTCCATTTCAGCTCTAAGTTTATCTCTAGATTTTTCTAATTCCAGTATACGTCCGTTTATTTCATCTTTGTTTCCAGAATTATGTGAGATTATTATTTGTTTTTCAATTTCTTCCTTTTCTTTTTTCAAAGAATCTATTCGTTTAATCGTTTCTTTTTCTTCTAATAGGATATTTTCTTTCTCTTTTAATGCATTTTTTAAATAATATTCTATTTTGTATAACTCTGCATATAAATTTTTCCCCTCATCATTTTTTGATTTAAATTCATCTTCTAACCTTTCTAATTCTTTGTCTATAGACTCTTTCCTTTTTTCATCAAACTTAATTAATTTTTTGTTACAATTCTCTATATTTTCATTAATTTTTTTGATATCTAATTTAAGGTTTTCAATTTCTTCTTTTTTTATTTTTATTTCTGTTGAAATTTTCTCAAATTTTATTTTTTTATCTCTTTCAAATCTTACCTGGCTTTCTTTTTGTTTTTCATTAATTTTTTTGTTTTCTAATGTAATTTTATTTTCGTTTATTCTCCTTTCAATATCTAATATTAACTCTTTGTTTTGATTTATTTTTTGTTCAATCTTTATTATATCCTCTTCATTAATCCCAATTTCTATTTCTTTTTTTTCAAGTTCTATCTCGGTTTTTATATCATTTATGATTTCACGCATATTTTCATAAAGTATTAGATATTTGTTTAATTGTAGCAATCCGTCTATATATTCCTGTTTGTATTGCCCAGTTTCTAAAATTAAATTTTTTAATTCATCTTGTTTTATGTACGTGATAGTCTCGAACATTTTTAGAGGATTATCTGAATCTATTCTTAGTATATTATTGGTTAAATATGCATTTATGTCTGATGCTCTATTTTGCAAATCGGCCTTCAAACCATTTTTTATTATATAGTTTTTTGAGTCGTCATTTCTTACAGACTCATTTACTCTCTTTAATCCTCTGCTTATTTCGTACTTATCATTAATATCAGATATAGTTAATTTTATTTCTCCTTCTTTTGAGTTTCTTCTTAACAATATTTTTCCTTCCTCTTTACCTTCACCAATTTTTCCAAAAAGAGCATATTCCACTGCTATAAGAATTGATGATTTTCCGCTACCTGTGTTTCCAGTTATTACATTTATGCCATTTACAAAATTTATAGAGGTCTTCTGATGACTTCTTATGTTTTCTAAGTATACTTCAGATATTATCATTGTAAAAAATCCTCTCAACTTCCTTTTTGATTATTTTATTATCTGATCCTATAGACGAAATCAAAAATTTCCCAATTTTTATTTCCTTTTCTGTATATCCTTTAGCCTTTAAAAATTCTTCTTCTATTTTTGATATTTCTTTGTTTTTTATTTCGCTTGTATTGCTGCTTTGGCTTTCATCAGATAATCTTGATAAATTTATACTTACATAAGAATACCCTAACGAATAACTCAAATTTTTTATTTTTATTATATCTATGTCAGATATTTTACCTCTAATTTTTCCATCTAATCTTATAACTAAGATGTCACCCTCATTTTTGTTAAGATTTTGATTTATCTCTTTTTCAATTTGATTAGCATCTTTTCCATTCACATCTAAAAGGTATATCTGTTTATTTCTAGTTTTTATTATGTTATACATTATTGATTTTATCCCGTTTTCATCATACTCCACAACGTAAAAACCCCTATTTGGGTTATCAACTATTTCCTTTTCGTCACAATATTCTAAGGAACCAGGATACTGTATTATACCATTTGAATATGGGATATTATCTCTATGGCCATGCCAATGCCCAGCAGCATAATAATTAAAGCCCTTAGGTAAGCTCTCTGTCTCTAAATCCTTAAAAATTTCTCCTAATGAAGAAATTGTATGGTGAAATAGGAATATCTTTATGTAGGCTGATTCATCGACTTTAATATCTAGTTTTTTGAATATCTCATCTTCTACTCTGCTTCTTTTTCCTTTTATACCACAAATAAATGCATTTTTATATGTTTCTCCAGATAATTCAACTTTATCATTTAATTTCAAATATTTTTTTGAATTCAAGTTTATAAGTAAGTCATTTCTATGAAAAAGTTCAATTATGCTTTCCTCTTCACCTATACCAACATCGTGAGAACCCGGTATTATAAAAATTGGGATATTATTCTTTTTAAGTTTATTTAATTGATCAGTTACAAATAGTAAATCACTTAACTGTGGAGAACCAATGTCAAAAAGATCTCCAGAATGAACTATAAAATCTACTTTGTTATTTATTGCATAATCTATTAGTTGAGTAAAAGCATTCTTTATATCATTATTTCTTGTATCATTCTTATATACTTGCCCTATATGCGTGTCTCCAACATGTATGAATTTCATTTTGTATTTATATCAGTAATCAAATTAAATTCTTTTATAATATTTTAAGTAGCTATAAAAGGAGTAAAACTAAGATTATATAAAATTGAAACATGTAAGTTTGAACACATAAGGTAATGGTTCTGACAAGTTTATTTTGTATAACTCATGCTCTAAATAGTAATCGTTATATATATTAGAATTTTTACTATATTGTATGAATAATGAAGAAAGGTTAGAGCTTATAAAAAGGAATACTCTGGAAATATTAACTTTGGATGATTTAAAAAGTTTAATAGAAAGTGGCAAGCCTCTTTCAGCATATATAGGTAGAGCCCCAACCGGAGCAATACATCTGGGCCATTTAGTTGCACTAGGTAAACTGTTTGATTTTGAAAGGGCAGGCATTCATACTAAGATTTTAATAGCCGATTTACACGCAGCATTAGATGATTTAAAGTCAAAATGGGAAGACCTTGATAAAAGAGTTGATTATACTAAAAAATGTATAGAACTGGCTTTTGATTGGGAGAGAATACCAGAATTTATAAGAGGCTCAGATTTTGAGTTAAGTCAGTCATACACATTGGATTCGTTTAGAATGTCGACTATTACTACGGTTGATAAAGCTTTACATGCCGCTTCAGAGGTTACAAGAATGAAAAATCCAAAAGTTAGTGAACTTATCTACCCAATTATGCAAGCATTGGATGAAGAGTATCTAGATGTGGATATACAACTCGGAGGTATGGATCAAAGACATATATTTGCATATGCCCGAGAATACTTGCAAAAAATAGGATACAAAAAAAGAGTGGAAATATTAACTCCATTGGTAGCTTCAATACGTGGTCCAGGGACAAAAATGTCATCTTCTGTACCTGAAAGTAATATCAAAATTTATGATTCAGAAGAATCGATAAGAAAGAAAATACTTAATGGTTATTGTCCAGAAGGCGTGGTAGAAGATAACTTTATAATACAATTGGTAAACTTCTTTATAATCCCAAATGATGGGAAATTTCATATAGAAAGAGATTCAAAATTTGGTGGTGATTTAGATATAGATTCATCGGATGAACTTACAAAACTTTATAAAGAAAAGAAAATCCACCCATTAGATCTTAAGAATGCAGTTGCTAATAATCTTATAAATCGCTTCAAAGATGCTAGAGAATACTTTGAAAGAAATCAAGACATACTAAAAGAACTTGGTGATAGTTTTCTGCCTTATTAATATGGAAATAAATTATTCATTTACAGAGGATGTTAAAATATATGATACAGATGCTCAGGGCATTGTACACTATGCAGGTTACTATAGGTTTTTTACAGATACTATGCAGGAATTTTTGAGAACTAAAGGTTTTAATTTTCCATTTATAGATGATACACATTGGTTTGTTGTTTTAGAATCAAATGCAAAATATATAAATTCTGCTAAGATAGGAGACAAGATAGTCACAACTTTAAAAATAACGCAATTATCAAAAAAGATACTGAAATTCGAGTTTAATATAAAAAGAGATGGGGATGCAATAGCTGAAGGTTACTTATTGCATATTTGCATAAATCCGAAGGTGTGGAAATCAACAGAGATACCGCAGAGCTTTCTAGATAGGTTAAGTGAATAATTTCAAATCTTCATCTTTACTTTTCTTTATTGTATACCAACTCTTTCTTATCAATGTAGAATATGGTTCTTGTTCAATTTTTCCATTTTTTCTTATTATATCAAGAAAAGCAATTGTTTTTGGATCTGATGGATAACCGCTTCCGAAGTCGTAATTAAATATTTTCTTTATGTTAGATACCTCTCTTTCTCTTTCAGCTTTAGCAAGTATCGACGCAGCCGAAACTTCAATATGGTTCTTGTCAGCGTAGTTCTCTGCTATTACCACTTTATCTTTTATTCTATCTTGTAAGTATTTTCTTATCTTTTCCGTGTTTTTACTTGGAGAATCTACTATTACTTTCTCCCCTTCTAATTTTTTTGCTATTAATATCATTTTATCTATTTCGAGATAATTTAGATTTTTTGCAGTAGAAAACCTCTCGTCTATATCTTTCGGAGAAACTTTTATTATCATACTATTTTTTGTAGTGTTTATTATTTCCCTTTCTAAAAGATAGATTTTCTTTATACTAAGAAGTTTTGAGTCTTTTACTCCAATTTTTTTAAATTTTTCAGCTATTACTTCATCAAAACCTATACCAGCAATAGTCATAGGCCCTATTACCGGACCTCTTCCAGCTTCATCTATCCCTATGGTTATCATTTAACCTCTGCTCTTGCCAAGTTCATCCGCTCTAAATCTTGCATGGCCAAATTGAATAATTGCCTTTATTCCAAACTTTCCCAAACCGACAGGTATATCGCACGCTCCATATGTGCTGCCTCCCCATATGTAAACTTCTGCACCGGAATATTTGTTTATCATGTCTGCTATGTCCAAGGCATGAAGTTTGAATCCATCAGGTATTTGTATTGCTATTTTATCGTATTTACTTTCTATTATTCTATCTATTATGGAATCAAAATCAATGTCATATTTATCTGTCAGATATTTTAATCCTTCATTGTCTATTTTATATTTCATTTAATTGCTTAAATGTTTACATATATAAATTATTTATTCTTTAATAATCAGCTGATTTAGTGGATAAATCAAATTTTATAAAGGTAGTTAAAATAATAGAAAAAAATTATGGGGGTAAAATCAGAAAATCTGATCCATTTGAGATTTTAGTACATGGTATACTATCAACAAGGACAAAAGACACTACAACATTTCCAGCACAAAAAAGACTGCTTAAAGTCGCAGGAACTCCAGAAAAGATATCTGCGATGAATATTAAGACAATAGAAAAACTTATTTACCCCGTTGGATTTTATAAAACTAAAGCTAGACTTATTAAAAAAGCATGCTCTATTCTGGTAGATAGATTTAATTCTGATGTACCAGATAATAAACCCGATTTAATGAGTATACCTGGAGTTGGTCCAAAAGTTGCAAGTTTAGTTTTGGAATGGGGATTTAATAAGCCGTTTATAGCAGTTGATACTCATGTTAATAGAGTTGTTCAAAGACTAGGATTTGTGAAATTGCATACAAAACCAGAGGATACTGAAGGTATACTTGAAAAATCTCTTAGTAACGCTGTTAAGCAGAAATTAAATTCGTCATTTGTAGTATTTGGTAGAGAAATATGCAGACCAATAAGCCCAAAATGCTACATTTGCCCAGTATATGATTACTGTGAATTTTATATGAAGGATAAATATACTAAAAATTATAATTGATTAGAGGTATAAATAATAACTATGTCAAGCAGTTCAGAAAAAAGTAATAAGTTCCTATCCATATTATATGGATTGTCTGCATTAAAGCAACTTCATTCATTTTTAATTTTTATTTCAATGTTTCTTATAATTTTTCTAGTTGGGTTCTTTTTTATAATAAATTATCTTGGTTTTGGGACTTTCTTAAGTACTACCATATACTTCCATTCGTTTTATTCTATAATTATTGCAGAATCATCATTTATAATTTTGATATTATCTGTAATATTTTTAATTTGCACGCTGATATATTATAAATCTTATTATATATTTTCAAACGATTTTCGCCTGGTAGATTTGATTTTTCAGACTTTTAAGAAATTTCCCAAGTTTTTAATTGCAATATTTATCCAGGTTTCGATTTCTTTTTTGGGCCTTTTAGCTTTAATTATCCCTGGGATATATTATGGGAGTTCAGTAATGTTCTTTAGTACATTATGCGTTTATACTAACTCTAATCTAAAATCCGCATTTGTTATAAGTAGGGATTTTGCAAAAAAAATACGTTCTCAATCATTAATTTCATTTACAGTGTATTTTCTGATATTATTAATTTTCTTTTATTTAATAATTTTCCTAAATTTTCCATTCTTTTATAAAGGATTGTTGGCTTCAATTCTTTTATCCTATTGGATAGTCAGTTATACTAATACAATATCTAATATAGTAGATAGAGAATATAATAAATTATCTGATACAAATAATAGTTTTCGCAAGTTTTAGGTTAATTTCTTCATTAAATCGTAGAGAATATGAAATTATATCAAAAAATTTAATATAGAAAAGCTTAAATACTATAACTATTATAGAATTGAATTATAAATTATACTTAATGAGGTCTGCCGCTTGGATATCGATATATTTAGTAGTTATTTATCACCGAAATATAGAGTAATGAATAAAGAAGAGGTAGACAAGTTACTAGAGAAATACGGCGTTTCACTTAAAGATTTACCAAAAATAAAGTCAAATGATCCAGCAGTAAAGAAGCTTAATGCTAATGAAGGGGATGTTATAGAGATAAAGAGAAACAGCGCAACCGCTGGTGAATATAACTATTATAGGTTTGTTGTGAGGTAATATGGATAATAAAGATTATAATATTATGTTAAGTTCTGCACTGAAGTCCGTTTCTTTAGCTTTGCATCATATAGACTCATTCGAATATTTTATAGAAAAGGATTTGCAGAAGATAGTAGAAACTGAGGGCTTAATAGAACCAGTAGTTAATGCACCTGGATTTAATAATTTCAAGATAAAAATAGATAAAATAAGCATAGGAAAACCAGATATAATTGAGTCTGATAGTATTGTAAGGCAGATCCTTCCAATGGAAGCTAGAATAAGAGATTTAACATATGATGCACCACTTATGATAAATGTTTCTTATATTAATGATGGAAAGGTCATGTCTGAAGAAGAAGTATTCATAGGTAGAATGCCAATAGTAGTAAAATCAAAATACTGCAATTTGTATGGGCTATCAAATGATGAACTTATCGCTGCAAAAGAGGACCCAAATGACCCAGGGGGTTATTTTATAATAAATGGGACAGAAAGGATAATTATAACTACTGAAGATCTCGCTCCGAATAATATATTGATAACAAAAGATAATCAAGAAGGATTTAAGTTTAGTGCTAAGATATTTGCGGATGCAGATTCAATAAAAGTTCCGCATACAATACAACTTTCAAGCAGCAATCTTCTTTATATTACTTTTGGTAAACTCAAAAGAGTTCCATTAATTACACTCATAAAGGCACTTGGAGTAACAAATGAAAATGAGATAATAAAGAAAATAGGAAGAGACGACGAGGATGTAATAAATACCGTGGACATGAATCTTATAGCTTTCGATGTAAGCAGCGAAAACGAGGCATTAGACTCAATAGGAAAGATGCTCCATTCGATACATACAAAAGAAACTGCTGAATTAAATATTGATTCATTACTTTTCCCATTTTTCGGTAGAGACAAAGATTCAAGAAAAATAAAGGCAGAGTATTTAATGTATATATCGAATCTTTTGATAAAGAGCGCAATAAAGGGTAAAGAAGTTGATAAAGACCATTATTCTAATAAAAGATTACATGCAGAAAGTTATAACCTTGATATGCTTTTTAGATTCATATTTAAACAAATACTAAATGATGCAAAGTATAATTTTGAAAAAGGCGTTAGGAAGGACAAAATCCCTAGTCCAAAATACATATTTACCTCAGATCAATTGACAGCTAGACTTCGTTCATCATTAGCAACAGGCCAATGGGTTGGTGGAAGAGTTGGAATAACCCAGCATCTAGATAGAAGAAGTTTTCCAGCAACTATTTCGCATTTAAGAAAGGTCGAATCTTTGCTTACTTCCAATAGGGAAAACTACAGAGCTAGAGATCTCCACGGTACACATTTTGGTAGATTTTGTGCAGTAGAAACTCCAGAAGGTCCAAAGATAGGGTTGACTAAGAATCTTGCAAATCTTTCAATGATATCAAAGGAAGGAATAGATACTGCTTCAGTACAAGAACTGCTTAAGAATTATGGGGTGAAAAGAATATGAGTTTTGTATTTGTTAATGGTGTTTTGTCCGGCGTAACAGATAATCCGGAGAAACTTGTTAAAGAGATAATCGAAGATAGAAGGGCAGGTAAGATCCCTAGGGTAGTAAATATAAGATATAGAGAGGATACAGACAGTGTAATGATCAATTCCGATGGAGGTAGACTCCTTAGGGCATTGATAGTCGTAAAAAATGGTAAGTCTTTAGTTACAAAAGAAGACGTCCAATTATTAGCAGAAGGGCACATAACTTGGGGAGATTTAGTTGATAAGGGAAAGATTGAATATGTTGATGCTGATGAAGAGGAATTAGCATACACCGCTCTAAGAGAAGAAGATTTAACTCCTGCCCATACCCATCTTGAAATAACTCCTTTGTCTGTTTTTGGTACGCAGGCCTCACTTTTGCCGTTCATAAATCATAGTAACGCGCACAGGAATGTTACAGCAGTTAAAAGCGTACAGCAGGGGGTTGGAATATATACTACTAATTATCTTATAAGACATGATAATGATTCAATGATCGCAGTAGATCAACAAAGGCCAATAGTAAGGACAAAGATGTATGATAATGAGAACTTTAATTCACATGTATTTGGTCAAAATATAGTTGTAGCAGTTTTATCCTATTTGGGATATAATATGGATGATGCAATCATAATAAACAAGTCATCTGTGGAAAGAGGGCTTTTTAGAGCAATGTTTTTCAGGCCGTATAAGGTTGAAGAAACAAAATATGTTGGCGGTCAAACTGATCTTATAACAATTCCAGACAAAGATGTTGCAGGATATAGATCTGAAGATTCATATAAATATTTAGAAGAGGATGGAATAGCCGCCGTTAACTCACATGTTAATAGTGGTGATGTTTTGATAGGAAGGGTTTCTCCACCCAGGTTTGTTTCATCAATAGATAAATTTAGGTTGGGTGTTCAAAAACAAGTCGAGTCTTCTGTAGAATGTCGCACAGGTGAAAATGGGATTGTAGAAAATGTTTTCGTTACATCAACTGCCGATGGAAACAAATATGTGTCGCTTAAAATAAGACAAGATAGAAGGGTTGAAATTGGCGATAAATTTGGGCCAAGAAGTGGTCAGAAAGGTGTTGTAGGAATGCTTTTGAATCAAGAAGATATGCCATTCACTTATTCTGGTGTGGTACCAGATTTGATATTTTCTCCTTATTCTATTCCTACAAGAATGTCAATGGCTTACTTACTAGAACTTATAGGCGGAAAAGTTGGTTCTCTAGCTGGAAGGTATGTCGATGGCACTTCTTTCATAGGAGAAAAAGAGGAAGATTTAAGAAAAGAATTGATGAGTTATGGTTTCAGAGAAAATGGTGTAGAGACAATGTACAACGGAATAACCGGTGAAGAAATGAAAGTAAGGATATTTGTAGGAGATATGACTTATATACGATTAAAGCATTTTGTAGCCAATAAAATACAATGGAGAGCTAGAGGGCCAATACAGTTATTAAATAGACAACCAACAGAAGGTAAGTCAAAAAGCGGTGGATTAAGATTGGGAGAGATGGAAAAGGACTGTTTCGTTGCATATGGTTCAGCTATGGCGTTAAAGGAGAGATTTGATTCTGATAAGATAACTATACCTGTGTGTTCAAAGTGTGGTATGGTTGCTGTATATAATGTACGTAAGAGAACGGGATATTGTCCAATAGACGGGGAGGATTCTCCAATAAAATTAATTGACGTGTCAGCCTCATTCAAGATACTTCTTGATGAGCTTAAGGCTGTAGGAATATATCCAAAAATAGTTTTGGGGAGTAAAGTATGAAATTAGATTCGAACTTTGTTTTCAACAAGATTGCAGCGCTTGAATTTGGGATAATGTCACCTAAGTTGATTCAGAAGATGAGCGCAGTAGCTATAACATCATCTGAACTTTATGACATAGACGGTTTTCCTGTCGATGGCGGTTTATCCGACTTAAGAATGGGTGTTATAGATCCAGGATTAACTTGTAAAACCTGTGGAAATACAATAAGAGACTGTCCAGGTCATTTTGGACATTTAGAGCTTGCAAGGCCAGTTTTTAACATAAAAACTGTTCCTTATGTTTATAATATATTAAACTCAACATGTAATTCCTGTGGTAGAATACTTATTTCAGATGAACATCTTAAAAAGCTTAGTGAGGAGATAATATCTGCCGATATAAACGAAGGACATAAGAAAAAAATAAAATTGATAAAAGCCCTTATAAAACATGCAAAGAATGTTACTGTTTGTCCATTCTGCAAGACAAAACAAAAGAAAGTAAAATTAGAAAAACCATATACATTTGTAGATGGTGATCAAAAACTTACTCCAATAGATGTTCTTAATAGACTAGAAAAAATAAAGGATTCGGATTTACAATTCTTTGGTTTAGATCCTGATTATTCAAGGCCAGAATGGATGATAGTTTCAATTTTAGCAGTTCCTCCAATAACTATAAGGCCTTCGATTACACTTGAAAATGGTCAAAGAAGCGAAGATGACCTCACACATAAGCTTACAGATATAGTTAGGACAAATCAAAGACTTGCTGAGAATATAAGATCTGGGGCCCCGGAAATAATAATAGATGAATTATGGGATCTTTTACAGTATCACATTACAACCTTTATATCTAACGATTCTGCGCAGGTTCCAGTAGCAAGACAGAAATCAAATAAAAAATTAAAAAGTTTAGAAGACAGAATAAAAGGGAAAGAGGGATTATTTAGAGGTTCAGGTTTAGCTAAACGTGTTAATTATGGTGCAAGGTCAGTAATATCTCCAGATCCATTCCTTAGATTCGATGAGGTAGGAGTTCCTATGAAAGTAGCAAAGGAGATAACCTACCCGGAGAAAGTTACAGACATTAATATTGATCGTTTGAAGACATTAATTAAAAATTTCAATTCTTACCCAGGTGCAAATTATGTTATAACTCCTGACGGTATAAAGAAAAAGATAACTGAAACAACTGTAACTAATATCTTGGATGAATTAAAGGCAGGTTACATAGTTGAGAGACATATAAAAGATGGAGATATAATTCTTTTCAACAGGCAGCCATCTCTTCATAGATTGTCAATAATGGGGCATAGCGTAAAGGTTTTACCTTATAGTACTCTTGGTATAAATCCTGCTTCAACCCTACCTTATAACGCAGATTTCGATGGGGATGAGATGAATATACATATACTACAGAATGAAGAAGCTTTAGCAGAAGCAGAAATGATAATAAATATAAAGAATAATATCGTATCGCCAAGGCATGGACTACCTTTAATAGGCGCAACACAGGATTATGTTTCTGGATGTGCTTTGCTAACTTCTGAAGATACTGAATTAGAGAAATCTACAGTAGAATTTCTTCTTTCTAATATAGGTATATATACAGAGCTTAAAAATAAAAAATATAAAGGAAGAGACATATTTAGTATGATTCTACCAGAAGATTTAAACTTTGAAAGCAATAGTAGTACTTATAAGTTTACTAAGGATGATAATTCCATAGTTAGAATAAAGAATGGAAAAATTATAAGCGGAGTCATAGATGCTGCAACGATAGGAAGAGAAAGTGGGAGTTTGCTCCAGTTCCTTTTCGTTAGATATGGTCCAGAGGTTACGGCTAAATTTATAGACAGAGCTAATAAACTAGGGCTTATGACTCTATTTATTATGGGGATGAGTGTAAACATTCACGATTTTGACATACCAAAAGCAGCCACTAATGAAATTGAAAAAATTGTTGAAGAAGGTAAAAAAAATGTAGAAGCTCTTTTGAAAGATTACGATGATGTGGCAGAAGCAAAGATACTTAGCATTGCTAATAAAATCAGAATAAAAGTTAGGAATGTAATAGACGCATATATGGAAAAGAAAAATAACAACGTTGAGTCAATGATAACTACCGGTGCTAAAGGAAGCATAACAAATTTAATCCCAACAGTCGGATTAGTTGGTCAGCAAATGCTCAGAGATGTTAGGATAAGTAACGGTTTCTCAGATAGACTTACCTCTCATTTTAAGAAAAATGATAATGGGTTAATAGCGAGAGGATTCATTGTTTCAAATTATCGAAATGGTTTAAATCCGGTGGAATACTTCTTACATGCAGCTAGTAGTAGGGAGGGATTAATGGATAATGTAATACGTACTCCAATATCCGGATACATGCAAAGGAGATTATCTTCTGCATTGCAAGACTTAAAAGTAAGAAAAGATTTATCTGTAAGACTTGGATCTGCAATAGTACAATTTAAATATGGAGAAGATGGTTTAGATGTATCAGCTAGTGACAAGGGTGATCTTAAATTATGAAAATAGAAGTTCCTGAGAAATACATAGTAGCATTTAAGAAAAAATATGGTGAAAATGCAGATTTAGCGGAGCTTGAAAAAATATATATTAGGTCTTTAGTTACTCCTGGTGAAGCTGTTGGAGTTATAGCTGCTCAAAGTATAGGTGAAGCAAGTACACAGTTGACTCTTAGGACTAAGCATGCTGCAGGTCTATCCGTTATAAACACTACGACAGGTTTACCAAGATTGGTTGAGATATTCGATGCAAAAAAAGAAATATCAACACCTTTTATGGATATTTACTTAAAAGATGAATATTCAAAATCGAAAGAAAAGGCCGCTAACTTTGCAGGTAAAATAATTGAAATAAAAATTGGGGATGTGACTCCCTCATATACGGTTTCTCTTAGAAAAAAACAGATAGAATTTACAATAGACAAGGAGCTGGTAAAGGATTATGGTTTTTCTCTAAAAGATATAACAGCAAGATTATCTTCAATAAAAGTAAGTACAACTCTAGAAGACAACAAATTATTTGTAGTTGATAAGTCTGCTGATAGTGTAAGAAAATTGATAAGA
The DNA here is from genome assembly GCA_964641875.1 of Candidatus Woesearchaeota archaeon. GTDB lineage: Archaea > Nanobdellota > Nanobdellia > Parvarchaeales > Parvarchaeaceae > Parvarchaeum. The sequence goes on from CAZXLU010000006.1 coordinate 17,058, forward strand.
TTAAGGAATAAGATAGTTAATATGAATGTGTCAGGTGTGCCAGGGGTATCCAGAGCAATATTAAATCAAGACAAAGCGGGAAATTACTGGATTAAAACTATAGGAACAAACTTAAGTGAGATATTTAAAATGGATGAAGTTGATATCTCAAAAACAGTTTCAAATGACATAATTGAAGTTTCAAAGGTCCTTGGTATAGAAGCCGCTAGGAATCTTATAATAGAAGAGGTAAAAAACACTCTTGAAAATGTAGGACTTACAGTAGATTTAAGACATATCTTTCTTATAGCGGATGCTATGTGCTTAGATGGAACAGTAAGGGGAATAGGCAGATATGGTTTAAGTGGAGAGGCTGATTCTGTATTAGCGAGAGCGTCATTCGAAGTTCCTTTCAAACATTTAGTTGAGGCAGGTTTGTATCACGAATCAGATCCATTTAAATATGTTGCAAACAATATAGTATCTAATCAAGTTATACCTGTTGGAACTGGAGAAGTAAAATTAATAGTGAAGGAAGAAAATGGAAAAGGAGATAATGAAGAAAGTTCAAGAGAAAATAAAGAGTAATAAAGTTTTTATAGGCCTCAATTCAACTTTAAGGGCTTATAAAAACGGGGAGCTTGATTTCATAGTTTACGCTACTAATGCTAGTGAAGACATTATTAATAAATTAGATTCCTTAGACATAGAAAAATACATTTATAGCGGCGATAGTGATGCTCTGTCTATTGCCTGCGGTAAATCATATGTAGTTACAGTTTTAGGGATTAAAAAATGAATTATGAATATAAAATTTGACAATGACGTTATATTATCGATGAATCTTTTTTCTGACGTTACTAGTGTTATACCAAGAGATTGTATTGCTTTTGAAGACAAAATAATATTCATTGTTAATCAAGGTCAGGCTGGACTTGCTATAGGCAAAAATGGAATTAAAATAAAAATGTTGCAAGAAATGCTTAAAAAAGACATCATTGTAATCGAATATTCTGACGATCCTGTAAAATTATTTGAGAACATAATAAGACCAAATAAGCTTATTTCTGGTTATATAACTAATTTAGATGCTTCTAAAGATGGTAAAAAAGTTGAAGCATCAATCGAAGGAAAAGTAAGCAATAGCAAGATTAAATTAATCAAAATGCTAATGCAAAGGTATTTTAATATAGTTAGTATAAATATTAAATAAAATATGGGAAATAAAACACGTGGACTTTTTAATGGTAGGATGTTACTTAAAAGAAAAATAAAAGTAAGGTTCAGTAAGAATAAGAGCAGGTCTTATTTTAGTGGTAGCTGGAGAAAGAATGACCCGCTAGCAGGTTCCCCTCAAGCCAGAGGCATAGTATTAGAAAAAGTTGAAATAACTCCGAAAAAACCTTCTTCTGGTAAAAGGAAATCGTGTAAGGTCCAGCTTACAAAGAACGGTAAGATCGTAACTGCTTACATTCCATGGAGCAAAGGAGTTTCATTTGTAGATGAGCATAATGACGTAATAGTTGAAAGAATAGGTGGTGCACAGAAAGGAGCAAGAGGTGACTTGCCAGGAGTAAAGTTTAAAATAACAAAGATCAATGGTATTTCATTGAAAGAATTAGTTAAAGGAAAGAAGCAGAAACCGGTGAGATGAAATGGAAAGTCAGAAAGAATCAGTTGAGTTGAAGAATATAAAAGAGATAAAGCTCTTCGGGAAATACAGTTTTGAAGGAGTAGTTATAAACGATTCAGGTCTTAAAAATGTGATATCCCTCAAACCATTTATAATCCCAAAAACATCTGGTAGGCTTTCACAACAAAGACTTGCAAGAGCAAAAATGAACATAATCGAGAGGCTCGCAACTCACTTAATGATCCCAGGGCACAAAGGTAAAAAGCACCTCAGGACCAGTAAATTGATGTCAGGAAGATTTTATACTGCTTTTAATATTATAGTTAAAACTTTCGATAAGATGAATGATGATGGGTTGAATCCAATACAAATATTAGTAAAAGCTATTGAAAACGCTGCACCTAAGGAGGAGGTAATGACACTCTTAATAGGAGGTCAAAGGATAGCAAAGCAGGTTGATACCTCTCCCATGAGAAGAGTTGATTTAGCGCTTAGATGGATCGCTGAAGGAACTTACCAGTTATCAGCAACAGGTAAGAAGGCAGATCAGGCTCTTTATGAGATACTCACACAGTCAGCAAATAATCAGGAAACTGCATTTCCTGTTTCAAAGAAGATAGATACTGAGAGACAAGCGGCATCCAGTAGATAGTTCATATATTACATGTTTTTCTAATAAAAAGCATAAAACCCGTGTGAAATACAGCATTATTTTCTGGTCTAAGTATATCTCTGTTTATATCCGCTTTCCAGTTTATTTCATCGTTTTGTATCAACCTTTCAATTTTGAAGCATTCGGGCAATGCTCTTAATGTCTTTTCTATCTGTATTATAGAAGGAGAGTATGTTACTATCCTTGCTCCAATATTGAAGTTATCTTTTATTTTTGGTAAGGTTATCCAAGGTTCTGGAAGATCTATAATTCCATATTCAAATCCCTTTTCTTTTATACCTTCGTTTACATTTTTGTTGATGAAATGTACATTTTTTAATTCAAAAAGTTGCGCGTTCTTTTTTGCAACTTCTATAAATTCTTTCCTTATTTCATAAGTATAAACATTAATACTTTTTGATAAACTAGCTATTGTACAGGCGGTTACCCCTGATCCTGTGCCGCAATCAAATACTTTTCCGCCATCTTTTATGCCAAGGTACATTATAATGCTTCCAATATCTTTTTGAGTTATGATTTGCGGTAATCTCTTTACTTTTTTGATCAAATCCGGCAAAGAAGGCTGAACAACATAAAATAATTCTCCCTTGTGTGTTTTTATTTTTGAATTGTTTTTTGCTTTTTTAAGGTCTTTTGATTTTATTATACCGAATTGCGTGTTGTTATCTTTGTCCGTGTCTACAAAAATTGAAGTGTTCTCATTTATTAGCAATATTTTTTTGTTGATCATATATCATCTTTTATTATGTTTATCATATTTCCAAATGATTTAGTACTTGCTATTTTTTGTGCGTTTGTTATTATAAATGCTATTGTTTTATACACGCTCGTGTAGCCTATAATTGTTACAAGTTGTTTTTTGTTTATTGATTTATTTTTTATTATTTGTACTATAACTTTAGTTTTATTTTTTCCATATTCACATAAAAATAAATTGTCTTGTATTTTTTTGGGATTTTCAAAGCCATTTTTATTTAGAAGAGGCTCAATTTCATACGTTTTATCTTTGTAAACGTCACTTTCACTCTTTTCCTTTTGTTTTTGAATTTTTTGGGTTTCTTTCTTTTCTGTTTTTCCGTTTATTATATTTCTCACTTCTTCTAAGCTCAAATTTTGGTCATATAAGTAATCTGATTTTTTGCCAGTTTGATTGTCTTGTGCAGAGACTTTCTTAATAAAGTCCACTAAGTTCTGGGATATGTAGCGTTCTGCAGATGATAATCCTCCCATATCTAAAACTCTTTCTTCTTTTACTTTAGTTATTAGTGCCTTTTCTTGGTTGTTTAACGTCTGCATAAGTATATCTAATGCTTTGTTTTTATCTTTTTCTAAATAGTACACTGCAGAAGATCCAAATTTTCTCTGCGTTTTTTTTATTTCGCCTCTTGAAACAAAATAATCGACTATTGTCTGCGTTTGTAAGGTATCCTTTTCTATAGTCTCTGCCAGTTCTAAAATTAATGCAGGCCCAATCTCCAATTTTCTTATTATCTTATCATGAATCTCATTTATATCTTCCATTGATTATAAATCACACAATATTCTTGTTATCCTCAAATTTTAATGCCATATTATGTTATGCTGCATTGCAAATTTATTACTTTTTATATAGTAAAGCTATAATATATAACAAGTATTACTTATCTTTATGAATAGGAAGGGGCAGATATTCACAATAGATTTACTTATTGCTTTGTTTATATTTATACTTCTTTTTTCTACCGTAATTCTCTTTTTGTATTCTACAGCGGACATAAGCAACCATTATTCGTCGTATTATTCACAAGTAGCCTCAGATTACATAAATAATATAGCTGTTCAAGGAGCCAATTCAATAGTTGGTTCCGAAGGTTATCCATCAAATTGGTATGATTTAACGTGCAGTCAGATAAAGCAAATAGGGATTATGCAAAATCCATTAGAAGCATCGCCAATAAAACTCTATAACTTGACAACTTTACCAGTTGCATGTTTATCAGCGTTGTTAAAGGGTGGAAACTCATTTAATGTAACTTTTTATTATATAAATGGTTCTGTTCTAAAGGTAAATGGGGTACCAGTAACTGCGGGCTTCCCAATAGATAGCTCCGCAAGCTACGTGGCTTCTATAGAGCGCTTTGTAGTATTGTATCCTGGAAATGAAATCATAAGGCTTTCTTACACTGTATGGGCATGAAAAAAGGACAAATATTTACGATAGATCTAGTCGTTGGGAGTATAATAATACTTAGTGTAATAACTTCTGCTTATGCTATAACCAATTATTATCTATCTATAAACAGTTCAATAACAACCAACAGCAACTTTGCTTCCCTTGCTTACTCAGCTATTTCAGCGTTCTCGACGGTTTCATCTACAGAATCTGCTTTATTAAACTTTCAGAATGGGGGTTCTCCAACAGCTCTTTCAAATTACATCGTTAATGTTTTTGGTTCAGAGATAAGCAGCCCATTTTCCATAGACGTATTTACAAAGACGAATTATTCTTCTGATAGTATACCTAATTCTTTATTATTCTCATATAATTCTGGACTAACCTCTTCATTATCATATTTGAATTTCTACGAACCAATACTAGTAACTAATTATAGCAGCGCATGTGGTTCATCTTGTAATTCTTCTTTATCAATAAACAGCGTTTTTCCCTCTTATAATACTTCTGTAAATGCAGTAAATTGTAATGTTCTTTATGGCAATGGAACCGTAACGGGGTGGACCATTTTGAATAATACTCCTGCGGGATATTGCACAATAGAGGTTCCTCCATATGCTAATCCTAACAGTTATGATGTAGTAACTTCTTCTTCCAGTGGTGTTTCAACTGGATCTACAACATTACATATAATTTCGATTGATTTGATGCAATTTAAAATTGCTAAATAATCAGACAAATACTATCGATCTTGTTTTATCTTTTGACTTCAACTGGCCTTCCATTTCTACAAGTTGCAATTCTGCGTCACCCATATATACTCCCAATTTTACAGCAAGGTTGTTTATGTTCATTAAAAGTTCGCTAAGTTTCTTAGCTTTTTCAAAGTTTATATTGTTTTTGTACTGATTGTATAAAGTTATTTGCTCCAATATCCTTTCGTATAACTCCTTTATTTCTCCCGTTTTTTCCATACTTTCCCCCCATATTAATAAATGATATTTTTCAAATAAAAAGAAGTTCTTTGTATTACTAAAATATTATTTTGTAGAATTTATTATTCATTTAAAAGTGATTACTCTGCAAAATAAATCCCGGAGGCTTTTTGTTCTATGTCAAGCCTGCTGCCTTTTTGATTTATTCTTGGTCTCCTACTGTCCTTATCTCTTCTTATAGTTATATCAATATCCCTTAAAAAGTTGTTTATAGCCTTATTTGTGCTTTCTATTTCATTAGTCATCCCCTTCGTTCCTTTTTCTCCTCTAAATAATATTGTTTTCGGGCACGTAGAGTCAAGGAATGCTAAATCGTGGTCTACTATTATGGCGCATTTTCTTTTAGATGAAATAAATGATGTTATTATATTCATGCATTCTAATCTGTCTTCTATGTCTAAATTGGCAGAAGGTTCATCTATAAGGTAAATATCTGCTTCTCGCATAAGCGTTGTAATTATCGCAAGTTTTTGCAACTCACCTCCAGACAATGTTTTTACATTTTTGTTTAATAGTTTGTTTATACCTAATTTGTTTATATATGACACAAAATTTATATCCTCTTGGTACATGGGGTTAACAGTTGTAAGAGCTTCACTTACAAGCATATCAAAGGGATTCAAAATTTGTGGTTTGTACGAAATTTTTATTCCAAGGTCAAGTTTTCCTATACTTGTTTCAATTAATCCAGCAAGTGCCTTTATAAATGTACTTTTGCCTATACCATTTTCGCCTATGACTCCTATGACATCCCCCCTAAAGATTTTTCCACCCTTTGTGTCAAGCGTAAAATCATTTAATTTAACTGTGAATTCTGGCCAGGTTATAAATAGCTCATTTGTTGTCGGAGGTAATGCCTTTCTTATGACTATATTATAATCTCTAAATCTAACGTTTTCTGTATTAAGGTATCCATCCAAATATGTGTTTATACCATTCCTAGACGGCATTATATGCGATACAACGCCATAATTTGCCTCTGAACCATAAAGTATCTGTATAAAGTCAGTCATATAATCCAACATAACTAAATCATGTTCTACAACAACCACCGTTTTTTGATTTAAAACTTCTTTTATTTTCGTTGAAATGTTTAGTCTTGCTTTTATGTCTAAGTAGTTCATAGGTTCATCAAATATGTAAACATCTGCTTCCTCATCCATTACTTTTGCTATCTCAACTAATTGTGCTTCTCCACCGGATAGGCTACTGCAATCCCTATTCATTATCGTTTCATTTACTAAGTTAAATCTATTTTTTTTAACTATCTCCTTAACTTTTCCATTTTGAACAAAATCCTGGTCCTTTTTTGCGATTTTGAGATTATTTGAATACAGCTTTGTTAAATAAGGTTGTATGTCTTTTCCTCTGAACTCTTTTATTATTTCATCAGCAGAGTAGCTTTTGTTAAAGTCACCAAAATTCGGCATTAAATTTTTGGATATAATGTTTATGTTTGTTGTTTTACCTATGCCATTTCTACCTATCAAGCCTACAACTTTGCCTTCAATGGGTGTTGCGATGTTAAATGTTCTAAAACTATTTATTCCGTACTGGAATGTCAAGTTTTTGGCCATTTCATCTGGTAAATTTATTATTCTTATAGCATCAAATGGACAGCGTTTTACGCATATTCCACAAGAAATACATAAACTTTCTGTTATTGCCGCCTTGCCATTTTCTCTAGCATATACTGTTTCTTTTGCACCCTCTCTAACTCTTGGGCAAACGTCTGCGCATATGTAATTACAATTATCTGGTGCCTCACATTCATTTTCTTTTATTACTGCTACTCTCATTTTCTTATTATACTATACATATTTTATATAACCTTGTAATGGATTTGTATTTTTTACTTTAAATATCTATTTATATTATAGGTTTCTTTCAATATTCTACTATAAATCTCATGGTACCCCACTTTTATCTTTTTCACCGTATTTTCATCAAATCCAAATTTATTTAATTTTTTAATAAAGCTAGGATTTTTCCATTCATCTACTCTGTCGTGCTTAAGAAGATAATCTATAGTGTCTTTTATATTAATAGTATTATTCAATGCTGACATATTAACATACTCAATCTTTGATATGACTGCAATCTCAATTATATAATCTTGTAGAGTATTATTGTTTATAGCATAAATCTCTGCCAATGATTCATCCTTTCCTAATTTTTTATGCCCAATCTCATGATAAGCAGTCATTTTTAATGCGGACAAATACTTTTTGTCGTGCTTTATTAGCGTTTTAACAGTTTCCACAAGGTTTTTATCTATACCTATTAGATTAGTTTTGTTATCTGGGGCAAAAGAGAATGATAATGGTACGAATGAATATTCTTCTATGTCAATTCCGCATTCTTTAAGCATTTCTTCTAACTCCGATATCTCTTTTTTTACGGACTCAAAATAATTATTTTGCATCCGTAAGTTAGATGTATTATAGTATAAATAGGTTAAATTTACTAATAAATTATGGAAAATCAAGATCCAAAATGTTCATTGGAAGAACATAAAAGGATAACAGATATGCCAAAAGATACCCATAGTGATGAAGAAATAAAGGAGATACTTTCAAAGTACAAAAATGTAGCTGTTGTCGGTATGTCAAGAGAAGAAGGAAAAGACAGCCATGAAATACCCAAATACTTAATACAAAAAGGCTTTAATGTTATACCTGTAAATCCGAATGCAGATGAAATTCTTGGGAGAAAGGCGTATAAATCAATATCAGATGTTCAAGAAACGGTCGATATAGTCGATATATTCAGGCCTTCAGATAAGGTTTTACCAGTTGTTCAGGCCGCTATAAGTAAAAATTCAAAAGTAATATGGATGCAGGAAGGCATTTCGAATGATGAAGCAAGAAAACTTGCGGAAAGCAATGGAATAATAGTAATATTCAATAGATGCATGATGAAAGAGCATATTAGATTGTTAGGGGATTAATGGAAATGTATATATCAAAATATGATAACTATTGAAATTTATGGTAACCGCAGTTTGTAAATGTTATAAATGTAATTACGAGTTTAATTATGAGTATATTCCCGGTTCTTCATTTCATAGCATACGTTTAGGTTATAAAAGGATCTTTCGCTGTCCAAAATGCCATACACTGCAGAAATTTGATTTAAGGGAAAAAGGGCCGAAAGAATCATTGAAAACCTACGGAGACAGTGCTGATCTAGGCGTGGGAGCAAAGCTTTTTGCCATATTACTTGTGCCAACAATTCTGCTTTCCTTTTTTGGAGGAATATCCTTTATATTTTTTGTTAATCCGTTATATCTGCACTTTGTATTGATATTCTCAGGCGTTGTGTGGGTAGCATTAGCTTTAGTGTATATTATCTATAAAACGGGGCCGAAGTGATATGGTGTACAGCTTTATAATCTCTACAGGCTGGGCAGCATTTTTTGGTCTTATACCTTTAGTTTTGGGAGTAATAATAATAAGTTTAGGAATATTCGGTAAGAAAAAGAATGAAAATACTGCAGGCATAAAGAAAACAGCTTATATCACTGTAGGTATTGGAATTTTATCAATAGTAATCGGAATTGTTCTATTTTTTGTTATTCAAAGTAATTATACAGTCGCTATAGGAAAAGGTTATATAAGCGTTTCTGGGTTAGTTGGAGGAAGCATAAATGTTAGCTCTTCTGAGATATCGAGTGCATATGTAGGAAATATAATAAATGGGAATCTCACCCTGGCTTTAAGGACTGATGGAACAAGCATTGGTAATTTAAATGCAGGTTTATTCCAGCTTAGTAATGGAGCGAAAGCTTACGTCGCATCTGAAAATTCCACAGATGTAATAATAAAATTGAATAACGGTCAATATTTGATAGTTGGTAACGGTGACACGTATTCATTAGCGGCGATAATATCAAAAAATGTTCATAGTATAAGTGGATATCAATAGACACCAAAAAAGCATTTATTCTAAAGACATCTTAAAATAAAGTATGACAGAGTATATCTTAAATAATAAGTTCAATGACCCTTTTAATAAAGTCCAGTTCGGAGTGTCTATCGGAGAGAGAAACCAATTAGAAGAATTCTCAAAAGTCCTTCGAAGTGGCGCAAAGATGGTTGAAGTCGATATCGCAAGTGTATATGGTTTAGGAGGAGAACAAGGGAATGCAGCAGATACAATAAGTAAAGCGGAAAGGGAAGCCATTGCGAATTTAGCAACTGTAAGCGATGTTGACTTAAGTGTACATGCTCCTTGGGCAGTGAATTTTTCTGGTTTAAATCCTCAATCAGGAAAAAAAGATCAAATGTATGAACACATGGTTGAAAGGGAGATAGGTACTGCTTTAGAATTTGCAGATGATATAGGAAAGCGAATGGGGAGACAGAATATGCCGGTGATATTTCACGCTTCTTCGGATAACTTTTCGGATCCAGATAAAAATCTAGTCTATTCTATTTATGATACAGAAGAAGGTAAGGTTATGCAGGTTCCAAGCCAAGATATAAACTTAGGCATTGATTCATCAATTACAGATCCAGAACAGAGAAAAGCAAAGGCAAGAGAGGAATTTAAGAGAATATATGGGGAGGAGATGTATAAAAATTTATTCGAAAACAAGAAATTGGGCTTTTTCTCAGACGAAGGAAAAGCCATACTTAAACCCGAAGGCGCATTCGAATTTCAAAAAGTGAAGCTTTATGAACAATTTAGTCAAGAAAAGGAGAGCTTGAATTTTAGCTTACGGAATCTTGAATATAGAAAAAATGATGCTTTAAGGAGAATGGCGTCAGCAAAGATGAAATCAGATCTAAATGAACTTAAAATGGCGCAAGAAGAACTAGAAGACACACAAAAAACACTTAAAAATCTAAACGAAAAAAAGGCAGAGTTAGAGATACAGGAAAAAAATCTGGAAAAAAGGTTTTTGCCATATGATGAAGTTGCGCCTAAATTAGCAGCAGAAGGGATTGCAAAAGCTGCTATGTTCTCTTATAAAAATACAGAGTCTAAGCCATTGATACTTGTTGAAAATCCGATGTCTCCAGAGATGTCCTTAAGCAACCCTAAAGACACTGCTGAAGCGGTTAAAAATGCAAGACAAAAGTTTGCTGAAGAACTTCAACAAAAAGAACATATGTCACAAAGAGAAGCAGAAAGGATAAGCAGTGAACTTATAGGTATAAATTTGGATATAGGGCATGTTAACGTCTTTAAATCCTATATAAATCCTAAAACTGGAGAGCCATACACTGATAAAGACATAGTCGAAATGTCTAAATCTGCAGCAGATTTCTTGAAGAGATACCATCTGAATGATAATATGGGGAATAGAGATAGCCACTTGCCGTTGGGACAAGGTAATGCACCTATAAAAGAGATTTATGACACTATGATGGAAAAAGGCTTAGATGTACCTGCTATAATGGAGGTTTTTGGTGGATTGGGCGGATTAGAAGCCGGAACAATTCAATCATTGCAATATATGGGGGCTCCTTTGTATGGCAACATTCCTTACGTTTCACTACCCTCCTACTTAGGTCAACCATACTCTTCAATAATTGGTGATTATTCTTCATACTCTAATTTAGGTTTGAAACAAGACTTCTTCCCATATACAGGATTCTCCGGTTTATTCCCAGTTGCTGGAGGTGGTTATATGGATAACAGAGGCAATAACACTTTTTCAGGAGCTCCAATGGTTTAAATGGAAGAAAACAACGATAAAGGAAGGTTAGAACTGAAAGGATACGATGCAGCATATAAATTTGCCAAAGGGATATTTGAAAAATACCCAAAGGTAATGAAAACTATCGTTTTATTTGGATCTTATAGCAAGGGCAAGGAAACCACAGACAGCGATGTCGATATAATGGTTGTTATGGATGATGTTCTTAATAAACTCGATGAAACAACACAATCTCTCATATTTTCGGATGTGGATAAACTTGTTAAAGAGAGTGAAGTAAAATTACACATAAATTTCGTTACTTTGACAGCTTTTTGGCGTGGGGTAATAGCTGCTGATCCGGTTTCTGTTAACGTATTGAAATATGGAGTTCCTTTGATAGATACTGGTTATTTTGAACCACTTCAAGCACTTCTTAATATGGGGGAGATAAAGCCTACAGAGGAATCTATATATGCCTCGCTTACGAGAAGTGAACTTTATTTGAATTCTTCTAAATTAAAACTCGCAGGCGTTGTAACTGATATGTATTGGAGTGTTGTAAATTCTGCTCAAGCGGCAATAATGCGTCAAGGAGACATACCCCCCTCTCCAGAGGTTATACCAGAGATGTTAAAGAAACTGGAAAAAATGCAGTTAATAAGTAAAAAACAAATTGATGATTTTAATGAGATATTTGATCTTGGAAAGAGATTGTTTCATGGTGAAAAAATAGAGATAAGTGGAGAAAAAGCTCAAGATTTGATTTTTAAAGGCACAGAGTTCAATTCAAAAATGTCGTCTATAGCTACATCTAAATAAAGGTATTTATTAATAACCCTATTACAGTACTTGCCCCTGCTATGATTAGCCCAATTCCAGCCGTTTTTGCACCCTCCTTTATCTTTTCTCCTAGTTTTTCCACAGAGTAACTTCCTACATATGATAATATTATTAGACTTACTATTAAAGAAAGTATGCTTGCAATTGTGTCCTGTTTTATTTTTAGTGCATAAAAAGCAATATACGGCGAAAGAACTATTGTGCTTCCGATCAACGTTGAAATAAAACTTGTAATGGCATAACCTAAATTTTTAGATCTTTTTGTGTTTGTTATTTTGTGCGGGTTATAATCCTTACTAAATAATATCCTTTGGTATTCTTTTATCTGTTGCCCAAGAATGAAGTTTTCTGCGTTGTAAGTTGAGAAAAAATTTGAGAGAGACCCACTTATACCAACTAAAAGTATGGACGTTAAAGTAAGTTGATAACTGTTGAAAACAGATATGCCTAATGAGATACCTAAACCAAGAAACAATCCATCAGTTAATCCAAATATTAGATATCTACTTCTTGCCCTTTCCATTTGAATTTACTGTGACTTCATCAAGGCTGTTTATTACCGCCCCTCTGTCCTTAAGGGCTTTTTGAACTCCATCAAAATTTATTTTAATTGCTTCTATTACTATTTTTAGGCCTTCTGTATGAATATCAACTTCTACAACCTTTATGAATACATTTCCGTTTCTAACGTGCTTAGCTAAATCATTAGCCAAATCTATTATATTGTATTCACCTATCGGTTTTACAGCATCTATAACTATCCTACTTAAATACATATTACGTTTATTTTATGTATATCAAAGTTAATAAACTTTTATTTTATGTTCTATAAAATAAAAAAGTAAATATTTAAATACTATAAATCTTATTTATGAAATATGGATCTATCTAAGAAGGCACAGGGTTTGCCTATAAATACGATTATACTTATTGCTGTGGGTCTACTTATACTTGTTCTTTTGGTTACATTTGTACTTGGAGGATTTAAAGGATTGGGAGGTGGTGCCAGCACTTCTAGCAGCTCCATATCAGCATTCGAATCTCAATGTCAGACTACGGCTTCGTCTGCAGCCAGCTCTGGTAGTTTTCCTTATTCTTGGTGTTCTGATACCATTACGACTTCTACAGGAAAAGTTTTGTGGTGCTATACAAACCCTTCGAACTATCAAAATACAACCACCACTACTTTATACAATGGTTCTACGTTGGCAGGGCCTTTAGCTCCTGGTGCTTCAGCCGCCCCAAATACAGTTTATTGTCCATCACCATAAATAAATCAAGGATATAAAATAGATCTAATTAAAAGCTTTTTATTTATCTAATTGCTATTCTTAGGAATGACTAAAAATGTTAAACATACCTACGGAAATGTTATTGCAATAATACTGTTGATATTAATCTTAATCGCTGTTTTCTATGGCTTTAAAGAACACATTGTGGTTTTTAATTCCTGTTATTTCGCTAATTCTACACTTGCTGTTAACAATACTGGGCCTTTCTGCCTGCCAAATAACGGTGTAAATATAATAATAAACAAGTCTATACTTTCTTATTATCCAAACTCTACATTAGCTATTCATAATCAAAATGTATCTGCTTTGCCTTTTACTTTCTTAGATGGCAAGCCTTATATAACGATATGGAATGAACCGTCTAATGTAGGACCAGATTCCTACTCATTTTTGACTATTCCAGATACATTTAAGGTTCACATGGAGTATAACGCTAGTGTGGATACTTACTTTATAGTTATGACTAATCAGCAATACATATATTGGAAAAATAATGGAGAAACTATAACTAATGGAGATACTACTCTTCTAAGGGAAGGCAGGAATATCTCAGTGTGGTTTAATCAAAGTACTGGATGTGCTGGATATGTTGCAGTAATAGAATCTGTAAATAAACAGCCAGTTTCTTTAATTCCAAATGAGCAAATACTGTATGATCCAGCAAATGCTCCAACTGGAGCATGCTCAATTTAAAGTAGTCAATTTTAAATTCTTTAATATCTTATTAATGGTATGGAAATTGATGTTTTTGATGCGATAAATGAGCTAAAAAGCTTTTATGGTGACAATGCTCCTTTGTCAAAGTTAAGCGGTTTAATAAATTATAAAAAGGTTGATATAGATATGGAATATAAAGATGGTGTAATCAGAATAAAAGCGCAGCATCCTTTGTCTATAAAAATATACAAAATTCATAACATACTTATGAGGCTCTTCTTAGTAAAGGCTGTAAAACTCACAATGGATTTTATTCAAAATAACCAACAAAAATCAGTTTCCAAACAATTTGGGCCTAATGAGAATATAGACCCCGTAATAGAAGATCTTAAAGGTTTACCACATGACAGTATTTCCGACATAATTATCGATACAGATTACTTTAAAATAGTCGAAACACAAGACATGAATGATAACGTTTCAATAATGCTGAAGAGAGGCGGGAAAAAAGAACTGTTTAAGAGTTTTTCAAATTACTTATTCCCTTTCATAAACATGCCAGCAAATGAGTCTTTAAAGGAAGAGATTAGCTTTTTAAAGAATAATGATGAATTAACAGTTGATGTGTCAATGAAGATGGACAACTCTCCTATGGGTGTAAAGTCAAAAAAAGTGAAATTGGTTTAATATGGAAGGACTAAAAACAGGATTTAAATCTTTTGATGAATTAACCGGCGGATTAGATTACAGAAAGACGTATTCTTTATTTGGAAATAAAGAATCCGGCAAAGAAAATTTTATATACAAGCTTGTTCAATCTTCTTTGGCAAATAAGAATGCAATTGTTTACGTCTTAACTTCAAAATCATATTCGGATTTAATAAATGAATTTAATTCAAGGAACATAATAATAAATCAATATCTGGGAAAAGACTTCAAGATATTAGATGATTTTAGTAGAACAAACTCCCCGAGCATGATAGACAATTCCTATGCTAAAATATTAAATGGCCCGTTGGACCTTACTGGCTTGTCCGTGGCATTATCCAGTGTAAATAGTGAATTCATAAAAGATGCGAAGACGGTTGTGAATATATTTGATAATCTCTCTAATTTATTGATGTATAACAATCCTTTAACAGTTTATAGGTTTTTACAGTTTATATCCGGGAAAGCGAAACTTTCTGGGGTTACTACGATATTCTCTGTTGATACTGCTATGCACCCTCCAGATGTAATAGAAACTATAAAGAATATGTCTGACGCAATAATAACACTTAAGCTTGAAAATGGAAAGAGGCTTTTCACACTCATCGGAAATAGTAAAGAGGTTCTAGAATTTAAAAATTTAGAATAAACGATATATTTAAAAGTATTGGAATATTA